>JBNMGS010000053.1:0-8394 GCA_050872365.1 Lachnospira sp. | reverse complement strand
ATTTACCTTATCCTGCTCTTTTTTACCGGTATCCTCATCAATATTCAGACTTACTCCTATCGAAGATGTTGATATTGTCTTATCTGTATGTGTTGCGGCAGTGTATACAGCCATAGTTCCACCTGCTATGGAACTGACTGACAAGATTGCTGCCACCGCAGTGATTAACAGCTTTTTTTTCATAACAATCCTCATTTCATCCACTTATATTAATCTGATACGTGCGTTTCACACAAACGGGGCAAATTATAGAATTTGCCCCGTTTTTCACACATTTTCTATTATATGAATGTCCTATCCTGTTTATGACATTTCCACTACATTTATATTTTTAAAAATATATAACCGTATCCCCAGGTTAATGACATTCTTCCTTTTTCCATTATGCCTTCTTTATATTGACATTACCCCAGCCTGTGATATTGCCATTGTCATCCCTTACAGGTGTGAAATTATCTGCCTGTATGAATTCTGCCTTTGCATCAATATTAAATGTCTTGTCAGCCATCTCATTTCCCCATTCTGTTGGGATAGTGACCTTTGTAAAGACTTTAGAAGAGCTTTTTTCATTCTTTTTGTTAGAGAGAATATTCTTATAATAATAATAACCATCATCTGACTTGTTCCAGCCATCCTGAATATCAAGTGCTGCCTCAATATCTGCTGCCTGCTCATCTGTCAGACCTCTGTAATCAATCTTAACCCTGACATATGCATCCTCTGAATCAGATTTAAGATTAACTGTTGGATCCTTATCTAACACATCTCCCGGCTTTACATTACTGTAATCTTTACCAGTTGTATTACCATCCCTTAGATGTTCGTCTGTTTCCGTAAGTGTTCCGGTCACATGTCCCAGTGTTACCACGTTAGAACGGACATCCTTATCTGTAAAATATGCTAAAGTTCCACCTACTACAGATGTTATGCATAAAGCTGAAGCCGTAAGCCCTATTGCAAGCTTTTTTCTACTCTTAAACATTTTTATTCCTCTCTTATTCTATGATATGAGTGTCAAAAGTAAGTTTTATAAGGTGTTGGAGTCAAAAGTCCCACCTATGAGCAAGATCACGTGGGTTTAGACCTTTTGTCCCTGGTATCTTATAATGAAAACTGTGCATCTTCTGCTGTTTTACTGTTTACAAGCTTTACAAGCTCAGGCTGCGCTTCTTTATAATCTGCAAATGTTGATGCCTGAATAGCAAAACCTGTTACCTTAATATTAAAAGTTGGAAGTGTACCGGCATCTACAATATCGCCGTTTGCATCCTTATATATAACTGTTGGGTCATATTCTTCTCTGGTAACATCAATAACATCAAGCTTGTTGCCATCTGCATCACACTTATATATTGTTGTCGTCTTTGCAGTTGATGACCATTCTTCTGTTATTCCAGTATATACTTCTACGTTATTGAATAAAGCTTCTGTAGATGAATCAGCAGCAACGGCACCTTTGTATACCCAGAATTCACTTCCATCTGAATTAACTGAAATCTTTTCCCAGTCGTCTGAATTATAATCAGTAACTGATGCATACTTTTCAAAATCATCTGCACTCATAAGATTTCCCTGTGCATCCTGATAATCAACCTTAATTGCCATATATACTGCCTGATCTGACTCATTTACCATAACAGGATTCTTTCTTATAACATCACCCGGTGTATAATTCTTGCCTGAATCAGATGTCCATTCTGTTTCTGTAAGTGTAGTTGTTATATTCTTGCCTGATGTGAATGTGTTTGTCTTGGTTTCTGTTACAGAATTAAGATACGCAAGTGTTCCACCCACTGCAAGACCTGCTGAAAGTGCCATAGCTGCTGCTGTTGCTGTAATTTTCTTCATTTTATTCATTGATATAATCCCTCCACATATATTTATTAATCAGTTACCTCATGTTTATAAACTCCTTCATTTCCTGCTTAGCACTATCATATGTTATTCCGTCTGCCTGAATGCCATACGCTGTTATCTTTATGTTAAACACAGGCAGCCTCTTTGTTTCTTTATCCTGTTGTATATCTTTACTAAGATATACTCTTGTAAACAATGCACTTGTAACATTCTCAGCCTCAATAGTTTCCTCATTATTCTGGCTTAATATTTTACTGTATATATATACATCCCCCTTATCTATATCAGATGTACCTATATATTCCCAGTCATCAGAATAATCTATTCCCTCACTGCCACTTACACCTAAAGAATCCTGATTAAGATAAAGTCTGCTAAACTCTTCTCTTGTAATCTCCTGATTATAATTATCAAAATACTGTACTTTTAATGCTACATATGAATCAACACTGTCATCCTCCAATGTCACAATCGGGTCTTTATCAATCTTCTGACCCGGTACGTATGCTTTTGCCTCTAACTTACCATGATCTTCCCACTGCGGTTCATCCAATGTTATCCTTATATTCTTATCTGACTGGAACACATTTGTTGCTGTTGGCGTAACTGTTTTTAACAGTGCATACGTAACAAATGCACCTGTGAATATAAGACTCACAACTGCACATAATATTAATAATGTACTGCGTGCTAAACGCTTATGACCTGATGGCATCTTAATATGAAACCATCCTGGTTTTTCACTCATTCACCGGCTCCTTTCCTTTAAATATATTTTACGATAGCTATTATGAATGCCGCTGGTCACATGGCAGTCACACAAAACAGAAATTTCCAGAATTTTTTAAGCATTGATATCAGGCATACATATAAAAAAACAGATTATCTGCAATCTGATATTGCAAATAATCTGTTTATATTCTTTTATACTGTTTTAAAATATTGTTTTTGTTATTTTATTGTTTTACTTTATATATCAGGCATCAGATGGACAAATAATTACTATTACTAGCACTTAAATTCATAAATTACTTTTACTGATGACTGTCACCAGTAGCATAGTCTATAACTATTCCTGGCTGTACATTATAACAATATACATTGAATAATATTCCATCACCATTATCCTCAACCGATTCTGCTTCCATAAGAACACCACTGGCAACAAGGTTATCTCCTATGAACACTGGAGTAACCCTGTATAAAACATGATTATTAGTTTCTTTAATGTAATCAGCTACCATATTTTCAAAAGGAAGCATACCACTTACATTAAGATACCTTGTTCCTGTTATAAGATTCTTCTTGTTAGCATTCTCTGCTGTTAACTGATATCCAATGAGATGACATCTGTTATACAGATATTTACCATCTACATTATCATACTTGGCCGTCTGCCATCCTGTTGGCTTGACAGAACCAATAGAGCCTCTTTTCTCTGTTGGCATAAGATCTTTTCCTACATTAGCGTACGCAGTTGTACATCTTCCAAGAGAATCAAGCTCTCCATATTTTTCAAAAGATGCAGTAGTCTTATCTGCCTCTGTGAAAAATGGTGTATTATCATTAACAATAATATAAGGATTTCCTGTATATTCTGGTAATGTATCAAATGATGCAAGAAAATCATCATAGTTAGACATGCCGGAACTGTTTTTGTCTGTTTCTGATTTATTTTCTGCATTGCTACTGGTAACACCTTTATTTTCTGTTTTACCACTATCGCTGTTATTATTATTTTGATTATCTTTATTATAAGCTGTATTATCGTTTCTGGCTTGAGCACTTGCAGCGTTCTGTGTTGTACCTGTGATATTCAAAGGCTGCGAACATCCAACAAGACCTATCCCTGCTGCTAATATAAATATAGTAGAACATATTACATAAAACAGCCGCAGCTTATGTTTGACTCGTTTTAACATATAATCCTCATTATGTTTCATACCTTACACATGATTCTGGTACTTATTTTACCTTTTTACTTCTTTCTTCTATATATCTCTTCTGTAATCTTGTCATGTGAACTTCCCTGAAATTCATCTGAACTTTCAAGCACAAAATCGTTAAGGAGTTTTTCAGGAAATGTTGTATCAGAAGGATACTCTCTGTTCCACTTATAAAGATATATCATATCAATATGCTCTTCTACATCGGAAACCTTATCATCCTCAATAAAACAATAATCATCTTTGTCTGCCTGTCCGAAATTCTGGCTTAAAACAATGTTGTCACTATGTGGAAACAATGATTTGGTATACATTGATACCCACAACTTATTCTCCTTTGAAAGTTCTGTTATCCTGTCAATAAGGACTGAGTCCTTGCTTTGTCTTCTGTTGTTAAACATCATTCCATAATTATCATCTATAACTGCTATAAGCTTCATAAGTAATCCTCCATTTCTGTGTTACTTTTTATTCACAAGCATTTTATCACAATCCTCGTTATATGTCTTATGAAAAATAGCATTTTTTATCTATATTTTTTGATTTTTTGTCTAATTTTTATTCATATTTTATTGATAAAATGTGGATAAAAGTTTTAAAATAATATGTGCTGATTATTAGTGGAAATTAAATTTTTCACACGCGGGTTTTATGTCTATGCGCACTTGACACAAACCCGTTATTCTAAAAAAATGCGCAGAAATGAGGATTATTAATATGAATGAATATATGAAAGCAGCTATCGATGAAGCAAGAGAAGGTATACACAAAAATGAAGGTGGTCCCTTCGGTGCTGTTATAGTTAAAAATGGTAAGATTATTGGCCGCGGACACAATCAGGTAGTCAAAATGCATGACCCTACATGCCATGGGGAAATGATGGCTATAAGAGATGCCTGTGCTAAGGAAGCTACCTTTGACTTATCTGGAAGTACAATATATACAACCGGTGAACCTTGCCCTATGTGCCAGGGTGCTATATTATGGAGCAATATCTCCAAAGTATATTATGGATGTAATATTGTTGATACTGAAAAGATAGGTTTTAGAGATAAGAAATTCTATGAATTCAACGAATCAGATGATAAACAGAAGTTCATCGAAGAACTTGATAGAGATGCCTGCCTTAAACTGTATGATGAATATGCAGCTATTAATGATAAGACTAATTACTAACAGTTACATCAATTAAAGAGCCGCAGCAAAACAATAATAAAAGGATTCTTGACAATAAGCATATTCCTTTACTATTATTTTGCTGCGGCTGTTTTTATACTAATTATCATTATAACTCATTTTTTGAATGCCGGATTTGTGGCAAATCTACATAGATATACATAGATATACGTGTAAAATTTATTTTCAACTATTATTACTATTTTAATAACCAGGCTATTTCTTCCTTGTAAGGTGGCAACTTCTTGTCGCTACCCTCCTGTGCTATCCATGGTGTCTCAAGTATCTTAGGCACATTAACAAATCTTTCATCATGCACAAGTCTATGAAGTGTATCATATCCGATATTTCCCTTATCAATATTGGCATGTCTGTCCTTATGTGCTCCAAGTGGATTCATGCTGTCATTAATGTGAAATGCAGCAATCTGGTCAAGACCTATAACCTTATCAAACTCTTCAAATACTTCGTCATAATGATTGACTATATCATATCCAGCATCATTAACATGACAAGTATCAAAACATACCCTGAGTCTGTCTGATTTCTCAACTCCATCATATATTTCTTTTAACTCTTCAAATGTTCTTCCTATCTCACTGCCTTTTCCTGCCATAGTTTCAAGTGCTATATATACGTCATCATCATTCTGATTTAACACTGTGTTAAGACCTTTTATAATCTGCGCTATTCCGGCCTCAACTCCAGCGTTCACATGACTTCCAGGATGAAGCACAAGTATATGACTTCTCATCGCTGCTGTACGTACTATCTCTTTTTCAAGAAACTCAACAGCAAGCTCATATGTTTCTGGTTTTACTGTGTTTGCAAGATTAATAATATAAGGTGCGTGTACAACTATCTCATCTATGCCATGTGCATGTGCATATTCCCAGCCGGCATCTATATTAAGTTCTGATATATCCTTTCTTCTTGTATTCTGTGGCGCTCCTGTATACAACATAAAAACATTGGCTCCATAAGAAGCAGCTTCCTTTGCAGAGGCTAAAAACATTTCCTTGCCAGCCATACCAACATGGCATCCTAACTTTATCTTAGACATATCCTTTTCTCCATTTCTATTGACTGTATAATTTAAGCGTTATTTTATTATATATACCTGCTCTTCGAGCATTGTCTCCATAATCCTGGCATCAGATGGGTCGAATTTATCACCTGACAATATTCTTAGCTTACGTATAACTACTTTCCTGCTCTCTCCTCTTCTTAAATGCCTGTCAGTATAATCTGCAACCATAACTATTCTTGATAATAAAGGAATCTGGTTTCCTTTAAGGCCCTTGGGATACCCGCTTCCATCATAATTCTCCCTGTGATAATGAACCGCCTCAGCTATACCTTCAGTTCCGGATGTTCTTAACATGCTAACTATTTTATAACTTTTATCAACATAAGTTTTAAACACTCCATATTCTTCCTCGCTAAGCTTATCCCTCTGTATAAGCGCATCTGGTATACCAACCATACCTATCTCATGAAGAAGCCCCGCATTATATGCATTCATGCACATTTTCTGGTCAAGTCCCTTACGAAATGCTATCTCCCTGGCATATTCAGCGACCTGCTTCAAATGCTCCTCCTCGCCATATATCTTGGCACCAAGCGCATGAACCATAGTATTCATAACCTTCATTGATATATTCTCAAGTTTTATATTCTCTTCATATATTCTGCTTTCAAGCTTCTGCTTACGCCTCTTTTTCTCTATCCAGTTCTTCTGAATGATAAACATAAGGCAATATATAATAAGCAGCATACATATAAACAGATAAGGCAACCTTAAAACAACATTTTCACCATATATATCTATCATCTTATGGTTATCATTAATACGGCAGCAATATATAATAGAAAACAGGCATACAATATTAATAGGAAGACTATACTTGATTCCAAGCACAAACACTGCTCCACAAGAAAAAATAATCGGATACATTATACTGAATGCCTCAATATCAGCCTCAAACAATATGCCATACACAGGTATGCATATAAGCACAAAACTGATAAAATCTATCCATATATTATACTTTTTAATTGATATAACCATATTGATGCCAAGTATTACTACAATTAAAGCAACCTGCAATACATATTCATATCCAACACCGAATATTATACCTGCAGGTATGTTTATAAGCCATATCAACCCAAATGCAAGCTTAACCCATAAAGCAAGCATTCTGTCTTCGTAAGGACATAATAATATATCCTTATAACTAATATCTTTCCAGGATTTTCTAATCTTTAACTTCATACAATAACCCTTTTTCTATCATACTTATGACCGTCATTGCAACATCCTTACCATATTGGCTTCCTGCGCCTTTTCTGAATTCACCTACAATATATTCTTTGTCACACTGCTTTCTGTAACATCTGTTGGAATTCATTGCATCAAGTGAATCTGCAGCACTGATAATTCTGACCATCTTTGGAATCCTATCTTCCTTAATACCATATGGATAACCCTTGCCATCAACTCTCTCGTGATGGTATATAGCTCCCTGATCTGCCTGTGGCAAAAACTCCAGATCGTTAAGTATCTCTCCACCCCATATAGTATGCATCTTCATAATATCATACTCTTCCTGCGTAAGTCTCCCCGGCTTGTTAAGAATCATATCTGGAACTGCAATTTTTCCTATATCATGTAGAAGAGCACTTCTGTATATAACATCAAGTTCATTATCAGTAAAATTCCAATCCATATTCTTAGCTATCATAAGAGAATACTCAGCAACCCTTTTAGAATGCTGCTGTGTATAACCATCCTTCTCATCCAGCATCTTACTTATAGCGGTAACTGCATCAATCATCAGCTTTTTTCTATCCATAAGTGCATTTGCAACATCTCTCTCAAGTTCCTTTTCATTCTCTTCCTGATTCATCTGATAACGCTTATAGAATATATCCATAATCACAACTATTATACAGAATGACCAGTAAAACAAAGGATAATAAAACAAATAGTACTTAGGATAATCATATATAAGCAATTCCTCCAGTGGTGTATAAAACATAACCGTAACATACAATCCATATCCTGCACTCACCGGTATACCAAATGGCATCCCCAAAAGAATAATTGATATAACAGGAATAAGAAAATACCATAATAATGAAAAGCCCCTGTTAGGACCAAGAAAAGATATCGGGACCGCTAATATAAGAAAAACTACTACAACCGCCATGCTTATATTATATATTTTATCTGAATGACCAATAGCAAGTATTGCCAATATACTTACTAGCGAAACAGCAAGTGTCATCACTGTTATAGAATACTCTCCAAGCCTGAAATTCTGTATATTGAGCAGAAGCATAACTATGACAAATATTATCGTGACATTCTGTATAGCTCCTATATCTACATGTGACCTTTTCTCATACT
>JBNMGS010000052.1:0-8404 GCA_050872365.1 Lachnospira sp. | reverse complement strand
GAATGTGGATTAATATTCATAGAACCATCTTCTTCATTATATACTCCCTTTTCTTCGTCCACAATGTTCTCATATAGTCTGACTTCTGCGTTAATTCCCTCTGATGCTGATACCCAGTGTATAGTCCCCTTAACTTTACGCTCAGTAAAATTACCACCTTTTGTTGCCGGATCATAAGTACAATGTATACATGTAATATTACCAGCTTCATCCTTTTCAAAACCTGTACAGGTAACGAAATATGCGTTCATAAGACGCACTTCATTACCCGGGAATAATCTGAAATACTTCTTAGGTGGTTCCTCCATGAAGTCTTCTCTTTCAATATACAATTCCTTTGTAAATGGAACTTTTCTTGTTCCCATCTCAGGATTTTCCTGATTGTTTGATACTTCCATATACTCTATCTGGTCTTCCGGATAATTATCAATCACCAGCTTAACCGGGTCAAGTATTGCCATCATACGCTTAACCTTAAGCTTAAGGTCTTCTCTTATGCAATATTCAAGCATAGGATATTCAACCGAACCCTGTGCCTTAGTTACACCTACAAGCTCAACGAACATCTTAATAGCCTCAGGTGTGAATCCTCTTCTTCTAAGTGCTGCTATAGATACAAGTCTTGGGTCATCCCATCCATCAACTACACCATCTTCAACAAGTTTTTTAATATATCTCTTACCTGTTACAACATTAGTAAGATATAACTTGGCAAACTCTATCTGCTTAGGATTCTCCTCCGGTGATGATTTATATCCTGTTTCAATAACTACCCAGTCATATAAAGGTCTGTGATCCTCGAATTCTAGTGTACAGATTGAATGTGTAATTCCTTCAACTGCATCTTCTATTGGATGGGCAAAATCATACATAGGGTATATACACCATTTATCCCCTGTTCTATGATGTGTCATATGAGCGACTCTGTATATAACGGGATCTCTCATATTGATATTTGGTGATGCCATATCTATCTTAGCTCTTAATACTTTCTCGCCATCCGCAAATTTGCCGTCTTTCATTTCTTCAAAAAGTTTAAGGTTTTCTTCAACAGAACGGTTTCTATATGGGCTTTCCTTACCCGGTTCTGTAAGAGTTCCTCTATACTTTCTTATTTCTTCTGCTGATAAGTCATCAACATAAGCCTTTCCCTTCTTTATAAGACGTATAGCTGCTTCATACATCTGTGGAAAATAATCTGATGCAAAAAGAACGTCGCCATTCCATTTTGCTCCAAGCCACTCAACATCCTTTTTGATAGAATCAACAAATTCAACCTTTTCCTTTGTCGGATTAGTATCATCAAATCTCATATTAAACTGGCCGTTATATTCCTTTGCAAGTCCATAGTTAAGTAATATGGACTTAGCATGTCCAATATGAAGATATCCGTTAGGTTCTGGTGGAAATCTTGTAACTACCTTTTTGCAATGTCCTTCCTTAATATCTTTATCAATAATCTGTTCAATAAAATTCTTTGAAACAGTCTCGTTATCCATCAGTATGTTCCTCCTGCAATAAGTTTGTTTCTTCGCGCACATTTGATTTAATAATACAGCAAAGCCTTTGTAATTTCAAGTTACTGTTAACTTCTTTGCTATTTTGCTGTCTGTATTTTAACTATTTTGCTTTTTCATACATATCCTTAAGTTCTTCGACACTAAACTTATAATGACTGTTACAGAAATGACAGTTAACCTCTATAGGTTCTCCATCATCTATCATCTTTTTAAGCTCCTGCTTACCAACACTGATAACTGCTGCGCTGACACGTTCCTTAGAACAGTTGCAGTAGAACTCAGTTGGTATTTTATCAAGTATCTGAAGTTCCATACCTTCGAATATATGCTCAAGTATCTCTTCCGGTGTCATTCCCTGTTCAAGCATCTGTGTGACTGATTTAATCTCTTTGATTCTTTTTTCAAGCTTATCTATAAATTCATCCGATGCATTAGGCATAAGCTGGATTATGAATCCACCGGCTTCTTTTACTGTATTATCCTTATTCATAAGTACACCAAGCCCCACAGATGATGGTACCTGCTCACTTGTTGCAAAATAGTAAGTAAGGTCATCAGCTATTTCACTTGTTATAAGAATAGTATCACCAACATATGGCTCACGCAGACCTATATCCTTGATAACACTAAGTACACCTATACCTACTGCACCTGCTATATCCATATGTCCATCCTTAAGCGGGAGCATTGCCTGTGGATTAGCCACACATCCCTTAACATGTCCGTTAGGTTCCGCTGTAACTGTCATGGCACCCAATGGTCCATTACCCTTAATCTGTATTGTAAGCACATCTGTATCATTCTTCATCATTGTACCCATCATAGCTCCACCTGTAAGAAGTCTTCCAAGTGCTATAGTTGCTATTGGACTCATATTATGATCTTTTCTTGCTGTTTCTACTACATCTTTTGTTGTTGCTGCGAAAGCTCGTACCTGTCCATTTGCGGCTGTCGCCCTTACTATATAATCTTTCATAATAATCCTCATTTCTGCGTACTTTTCCTCACATAACCGGCTTGTGCCATGTACGCACTGACACATATCCCGCGTGTATAATTTCATTCTCACTCTTATGAGCAGGTTCAAGTCAGCTTAAGTCTTTTGACTCAGATATCCTCGAAATCCGCTAATTTACTAGTTTCGCATAGTAAATTGCTACGCAATTTCCAGAATATAATAGAGTCTCTCTGATTCATCAGTTGGCTGTTCATGTGTAAAGGCATCATATACATTACGTATTTTAAGTCCCGCCTTTTCTACCGCTGCCTCAACCTCTGATATGGTAAAGCCATGCTGATAATGCTGCTCCTCGAACCTGTCAAATGTACCATCTTCATTCTTTACAAACACCGCAAGCTCATACTCATTATTAGCACTTTCTTCATCATAATAGTTATCCCATATAAATGCCGAATCTTCCCTGTTTTCTGCATATGTGTTATCTGCAAGTATATCCTTAAAGAAATGTATTGTCTTTAAGTCAAATATGAATACCCCCTCTGACTCAAGTCCTTTATTTACACACTTAAACACATCGCACAAATCCTCAGTGTTTGTTATATAATTCATGGAATCACCTATACTTACAAATGCATCAACCTTATAAGGAAGTTCAAAATCTCTCATATCCTGACAGCTGTATATAATCTGTTGTTCTTCTTCGTAAGTCTTTTCACTTGCTATAGACAGCATATCTTCTGAAAGATCTATACCAATAATATCATACCCTTCTTTATCAAGCATTCTTGTAACTGTACCTGTACCACAACCAAGATCTGCTATAGTACCTTCCATTCCTATATTATTTTCTTTTAAAAGCCCACATAAATATTTTTCCCATTCTTCATATGGAATATTATCCATGTACTCATCATACACATATGCAAAACCTGTATAAGCTTCCATGTATCATTCACCTCTCTTTTACTAGCAAAAGACCTGCGGGTAATCTATAACAGACTACCTGCAGGTTTAACTCAACATAAACATATATCAACTATGTACAATATATAAAATAGTAACTAAGATTAAGCATTCTTTCCACAGCACTGCTTATACTTCTTTCCACTTCCGCATGGACATGGGTCATTACGTCCAATCTTCTTTCCCTTTATAACTGTACCTGATAACTTCTGTTTCTTGTATAATGCCTTTCTTGTTTCTTCATCAAGTAAAGCATCCCACTGTGGAAGTTCATATAACCAGTCTGCCTTGCAGCCAACCATATTGTAGTAAAGCTTTTCCTTATCATAGTCAAGGCTTACTTCTGTATCTTCTTCCATAGTCTCTATTGGATTAGGAGTCTTAAGGCTGTCATTAATTCCATCAAGAAATCCTGTCATAAGAAGTACTTCTACACCATACTTATCAGCAAGTTCCTTAACTGTTCCTTTAACTACTGTATCAGGATCTGAAAGAATCTGTTCATAGATTGCTTTCTCCTGTGTAAAATAACTGCCCCAGAATTCATTAGCTGTTTTCTGATCCATTTCTGTCTGGTATGCAAGATTTCTCCATGTATCTAATAATGCCATTATAATTAACCTCTCTTTATTTAAGTAAACTGATTGTAGAATAATCCAGCTGAATAATAATTGTATGAACCATTCGAGTTATACAGATTCTGTGTCTGCAGCTTAGAAAGCTGTGCCGCTGAACTGCTGTATATAGATGATGCACTCGCTGCAACTGACTGTCCATATGATGCCGAACTTCCAAACACAGACTTAGCTACTGCCATATCTGCATTCTTAAAAGTATCCTCATCAATCGAAAGCTTATTCTTGCTGTCAACTGTAATTCCAAGCTTCTTAAGTAATCCTGAATTCTGCTTTGTATTATTAACTACATTAGATGCCGTTCTTAATACTGAATTGTCCTCAGAATCTCCCGTTGCTTCTATCAGCGAATTATAATCTTTAACGAAAGATGATACTGCTTTATATATAGCATCTGTATCGTACTTGTCAGTAGCTGTTCCATCTTCATTCTTTACTGACTTCTTATTCCATAGCGATACGCTCTTTAAATCCTGTGCATCATCAACTAATGCTGAAGCTGCATCTTTTGTTTTAGTAGCGTTAATCTTCTGTGATGATATTGTTGTTGTACTGCTATTATCTGCCTTAGAAGAATCTTTAACAGGATTCTTTGCATAATATGACTTAAGAAGCTGCTTATAAGAGCCTGTTCTTATAGAGTTATACGTGTTAAGATCAACGCTTCCTATGCCAAAAGATGAACTACTATTCCTTGAATTAAGGCTTGAAAACAAAGCAGATATACTACTTGAATTATAACCTGAAATAGTTGCCATAATCATTCCTCCTTATCTATTCCTCCGTATAAGGGATAAAACATATACTACTATATAAGCCAAAAAATTCTTACCAACCTGACATCTGCCAGGATGTACAATGATACTGGCAGATACCTTACCTGCCATCATATCACTATATTAATTATCAGAAAGTCTCTGAATCATATCCCACATAGCTTCAGCTGAATTAAAATTCTCTGGTACTATGTCTACTGGAGTAATCTCTATATCAAATGTATCGTTAAGTTCACCAACGATTGATACAATATCAAAAGAATCTAAGATTCCATCATCTACAAGTGTATCACATGTTTCATAATCCACATCCGGATTAACCTCTGTCAAAATATCCATTAACTGATCCATTATTAAATAACCTAACCTTTCTTAAACTAAATATCGTCATGAATAGACTCTTTGTTAACCTCTATTCTCATCATTCTTATATACATATATACATAATATGTTAAGATCTTTTGACCCTGGTATCATAAATATAATTATATAAGAATCTGTCAGATAAAAAATATAACATATATGAATGTTAGTCAAGCATATTTTATGATAATTATTAACTACTTTACAGATATTCTTGAATTAATCTCGTCTGTTGCAATAACATCTCTGTATAATTCAACGCTTCCATCTTTGTTATAAGCCGTTATAACAGGCATTTTTCTACTTAAGAACAGATATATACCCTCTGTTATTGAATATGCACCTATATTATAAAATATCAGCTTATCTCCTTTATGTGGTTTTCCTATTGGAAGATTCTTTACTATTAAATCTGCAACTGTACATAATGAACCACATACAGTCCATTTTTCATCATTTTCTCCAACAAGCGTATTAATTATATTCTTATCTTTAACTATTGTTCCATCTGATTTAACATATGAATAAGCCGGTACCTTCATAGCCATTGTCTGACCATAATAATTAACATGATTAATACCGCCATCTACTATAATATACTGCTGCCCTTTATTGGTCTTAATATCTGCTATTCCTGTGACATATACTCCACAGTCTGCAACCAGATATCTTCCCATCTCAAGAGTGATATGATACTTATTCTTATAAGTGGCAAGCAGTTCTGCTAATTCTTTTAGCATATCATAATTATTTTCATAAGCAGCATCACCAAAATATGCCACTGGCAGCCCCGGACCATATTCAAGCTCCTCTGCCTTGAACCCGTATTCTCTATACAATCTGTCACACAGTCCATCAAGCCACTCTATTTCACCCTTTATAATATCAAACTTTTTCTTCTGGGTACCTGTGTAACACTGCAGTCCCAGTATATGAATATATGGGTGTGATTCTCTATGCTTAACAATCAGTTCTATATCCGATTCATCAAGTCCGAACTGGTTTCCACTTGTAGCCCTCAGTAAAACATTTATCTTTAATTCTCTTTCAGCAGCACAATCTGATAGCAGTTCAAACTGTTCAAGAGACTCAACTGTATACACACCAACTCCGCCACGATCATCCATAACATGGCATATATCATGTTTTTCCTTATTAACACCGGATAAAACTATATCCTGCATGTTAACCTTTTCTCTTTCACATATTGCAAACTCGCCTGGTGAACATACCTCATATTTTGTATTAAGAGACTTAAATGCATCTACTAAAAACGGATTAGCTTTCATCGCATAACACAATGTTATACCATCTCCTAATATTGCCTGTATATCAGCTATTCTTTCACTAAGATGTTCCTTATCCAATATATAAAGTGGTGTTCCATACTGGCTGGCAATTTCAATAATCTTTTCTGTACTAAGCATTATATCCCTCCATCAAAGCCTTTCTGTCTATCTTTCCATTCTTTGTAAGCGGCATTGCTTCAACATTAACAAGTACCTCTGGTATCATAAACTTAGGAATCTTGGATACAAGATAATGTGTAAGTGACTTATTATCAGCTTCTCCTTCATAAAATGCATATATCTTATTCTCATCCTGTGCATATATACAGCATGCCCTCTGTATGCCATCCATAGAATTAATAGCCATCTCTATCTCACCAAGTTCTATTCTATGTCCATTGTGTTTTATCTGGAAATCTTTTCTTGAAGAAAAACACATTTCTCCTCTTTCATTGTAATAGCCAAGGTCACCTGTTCTGTATATTATCTCGTTATAATATGGATTAAGTGGATTCTGTACAAATGCACTGTCAGTCTTTTCCCTGCTATTAAAATAACCCATGGTTACTGCTGTTCCTGATACACATATCTCACCAATCTTCTTAGTTTCACCAATATCAACTATTCTGTTATCGTCATCTAATAAAAACACTCTTTCATTAGGAAATGCACTTCCCATAGGAAGCACATCATCAAGTTCAAACTCCCTGTCAACTATATAGTAAGTACAATTACATGTAATCTCAGTTGGTCCATATACATTGACAAACATAGCATCAGGATAAACTGCTCTCCACTTATTTAGATGCTTAATTGGCATAACCTCTCCTGAGAATATAACCTTGTTTATGCTTCCCGGAATCTTGTAATCAAATCCGTTAAGTGTTGTTACTATACATAACGCTGATACTGCCCATATAAGTGTCGTAACTTTATTATCATCAAGATAATCAAGAAGTCTTGTAGGGAAAGAAAACATAGACTTTGGAATAATCTGTAATGTTGCCCCGCACTTAAGACTTGAATATATATCTTTGACTGATACATCAAAATCAAATGGTGCCTGGTTACCTATAACATCCTTATCTGATATTCCAAATGTCTCTGTAAAACAATCTATAAAATCAATAACTGAACGATGATTAACAACAACTCCCTTTGGCACACCTGTTGAACCCGATGTAAATATTGCATATAAAGGATCTATATCAAGTGAATTCTTCTTTATAGAAGCAAGCTTGTCCTTAATTTCATCTGTAACCTGTGTTTCAAGCAGATCCTCTACATATATTATTTTTCCTGCAAATTCGAGCTTGGCAGCCTTTTTTTCATTCTTTCTGCATGTAACTATTATGTCTGCCTCAAGTGTATTAAGAATACCATGTATTCTTTCTGCCGGATGTCCTGGTTCTAACAACACATAGAAATTATCTGTCATAACTATTCCCATAAATGCAGCAAGTGCCACACAGCTCTTATCCATATATACAGGAACTGCTCTTCTTACTCCCACATATTCTAATAATCCAGCGGCTATAGCTGTTGCACTGTCCACAAGCTCTGTATATGTCATAGATGTTTTATCATCCGCAACAGCTGTCTTTAATGGATATTTTTCCTTTGAGTTATACAAATAATCCAATACATTCTTTATCATTATTAATTACCTTTCTTAACGCCTTTCTGGTCAAAGAGTTAAAAATATCTTTTCTATATAGCTAAAATATGATACCATTTTTATTATTAAAAATCCATATGATGTAAGTGGAAAAAGTCAAAAAATCAATTATAACTATAAAATAAGACTTTTAATTTTACCCTTATATCATTGATATGAGGGTAAAAAGGTATTTCACCCCCTCATTTATGATTAATTGGATTACTACATGCTACGCAT
>JBNMGS010000051.1:0-8477 GCA_050872365.1 Lachnospira sp. | reverse complement strand
GTATTACGTTGCTGTCAATGAACCCTGAAAATGCTGTTTTCCAATCAAGTACTCCTGTGACAACCAGCCCCACGCAGACTATCATCGAAGTAAGTCCTAACGGAATTTTTTCCCACATGAACATTATGATTGCAAACAACAAGAATAATAATGTTATTGTTGCATGACTCATAAAATATCCTCCATTCATTATATATTTACTTTGAAAATATCCTGCCGGCTTTGTTATTTCCCTTTGCTTGATTGTATTATATAAAGACTTTTCCTTGTTGTAAATTTACAAAAAACTATGATGTCATAAATTTTTTTTATGCTTTTTTGACAGTTTTAGACATTTTTCACAAAAGTATGATATAATGAGCGCAAAAGAAAAGGAAGCGGCTGCGAAGCAGACATTTACTTTTCTTGCGCCATTAACGAACGAACAGTCATGCGA
The DNA here is from genome assembly GCA_050872365.1 of Lachnospira sp. Classification (GTDB taxonomy): domain Bacteria; phylum Bacillota; class Clostridia; order Lachnospirales; family Lachnospiraceae; genus Lachnospira. The sequence goes on along the minus strand of JBNMGS010000051.1, from coordinate 8,041 downwards.
AGCAGGACGAAAGAGCGCGACAGCGCGGGTTCGTGAGTGTAGGGAAGATAAAGAGTAAATTATGATATAATGAGCGCAAAGAAAAAGGAAGCGGCTGCGAAGCAGACATTTACTTTTCTTGCGCCATTAACGAACGAACAGTCATGTGAAGCAGGACGAAAGAGCGCGACAGCGCGACAGTCCGGAAAAGCAATAGCTTTTTCGGACATACACGGCAGAGTAAATAATATATGATACAATTTAGCAAAATAATACGTTTTGTTAATTTTTAACAATTGCACTATGTATACAAATAATGTATATTTCTAAAAAAGTCAGGAAATTTACGTAAAACTATTATGAATTTAACTTTTATCTCTGACATTATCTATAAAATACTAGAATATAAAGGGGAAATGTTATGAAGATTGTACAATTAGAATACTTCTGTGCCGCCACAAGACTACACAGCATAACTCAGGCTGCCGCCGAATTATATGTAACACAGCCTGCTATATCCACTGCTATTAAGGAGCTTGAAAAGGAATTCTCCATAAGCCTTTTTACAAGAACGAAAAACCACCTTTCGCTTACTAAGGAGGGTGAGGTATTTTACCAGAAAGCACAGAAGCTTTTAGCCGAATACAACGATACTATGGAACAGTTTCATGACCTTGGTAAAGATATCCCGACTTTAAGAATAGGCATACTACCTCTTCTTAGTACTATATTTTTTCCGGATATGATGATTGAATTTAAGAAGGAATATCCTGATATTCCATTTGAATTGTTTGAATACGGCTCTATACGTGCCGCCAATATGGTTATGGAAGGAAAGCTTGACCTTGCACTTGTAAATATGCATTTTTATGAGATAGATAAGCTTAACTCTTACAAGCTGATGACTGATAAGCTTGTATTCTGTGTATCAAAAGAACATCCGCTTGCGAAGTGCCGTGAGGTCACTATAGATATGATTAAGGATGAACCTGTTATTATGTATAACACTGACTCCGTACAGAATGAAACACTTGATGCTGCTTTTAAACGCATAAACACTAACGCTCACACAATACTGCACGCAAGCCAGTTATTTACTATAAGAAACTTTGTATGCAATAACCTGGGTGGGGCTTTTCTTTATGCCTCACTGCTTCGCAACCTGCCCGGCGTAACTGGTCTTCCAATAAGCCCTGCCATCACTCAGGATATAGGACTTATCTGGAAGAAAGGCAGTTACACAACCGACAGTACTGAAAAGTTTATTAACTATGCCAGAAATAGAAGCTTCTGATATTTAACCTGATTTTTCATAGGCTATTCTTTCTTTAGCTGATGAAGAATATATGGAAATTTTTCTGCCAGCCGTTCATCATGAAGCAATAATTGTGGAACTGCCACGATATGAAGAGTAATTATGCTTTCCTCTTCATATCATACTTCGGAATAATTATCCTGAAGCTTACCCCTTTAGAGTCCTCGTTGTTATTAACACTTATACTCCCTTTATGTGCCTCAATTATAAGCTTTGACAGATTAAGTCCAATTCCTGTGTGCATGGAACTATAACTCTTTCCACTTTCAAATCTGTTAAATACATTTTCTATTTTATCTTTGTCTATACCATTTCCATCATCCTTTATTGTTATAATGCATTTATCGTCATTACACACAGCAGACATATTCACGTGTTCTGCCTCTTCACTGCAGTTCTGCACTATATTAATCATTGCCTCTAGGAGCCATTCATGATCTGCATTTATGCAATAATCATCACTATCACAGTCCATTGTTATTATGCAATGTCTGCTATTATTTTTGCTGCTATCATTCTTAATGGCATCACCCTTACTACTACCATCTTTGCCAATGTTATCTTTACCTTCAACTGGTACTTCAGATATGACTTCTTTCATAAACTCTTTTACATTGATATCATCATTAGTGAATATAATCTTACCTGATTCCATTCGGCTTAATTTTAGCAGCCGCACTATAAAATCTTTTATTCTGTATGTCTGCCTGAAACATTCATGCAGATTTTTTGATAAGCTATCCTTTATGGGCTTATCCATATTACACGTGCTATCTGATATAAGACCTTCTTCCATCATATCCAGCGACAGGCTGAGTGCTGTAAGTGGTGTCTTTATCTGGTGTGCAATATTTTCTGTAAAATCCTGTAACTGTCTGTTCCTTTTCTCCATATATGACTTATAAGTCTTAAGTTCCTTTGATAGGTTTTCATTTAATTCTTTCTGCTCTTTAGTATATGAATATATATCATCATGTCCGATTTTTACAATATTATACAGAGCTATTATACCCATCACTATAATTATTGCAGCTACTATAATAAATGGTATATAACCACCTCCATATAAAAACATATACCATGCACCATTTTTCGTGTAACCCGCATCCTGCAGCACATTTGAATAATCCGATACTGAAATACTTCCATGTGAACCGTAAAATAATATATATAATAATTCCTTTCCTGCCTGTGCATTCATTCCATATAATGATGTGATCATATTGCGGAACTTATATTCATAATATACAGTGATCACAGTAACTACAGCTATCATTGATGCAAATAATACACCTATATATAAGTATAATCTCTTTTTTAATGTTCTCTCCATCTGTATCCAACTCCCCGTATAGTATCTATATAAGCTTTATTGGAACCATCCATCTTACCAAGCTTGTTTTTTAGTCTGCTTATAGTAACAGTAAGCGTATTATCCTCTACATATGTACCGGTCCTGTCCCACAGCTTTTCAAAAAATATATTTCTTTTTACAATAAGTCCTCGATTATATACAAGTATCTCTAAAGCAGCAAATTCAGTCGGTGATAATGCTATATTTTCTCCTGATTTTTTCACCTCAAGGTTATCAAAATTAATACTAAGTGAGCCAAGTGTGTACAGTTTTGATATTCTTATATCATTCATAGCTTGTCTTCTTAAGTTGGCACTGATTCTTGATAAAAGCTCAGATACCCTGAACGGTTTTGTTATATAATCATCTCCACCTATATCCAATCCCTTCGATATACTCTCCTCATCATCACAGGAGGTAAGAAATATAATAGGTGTCATACATCCATCATTACGAAGCTTTTCACATACACTAAAGCCATCTCCATCTGGCAGATATACATCAAGAAGGTAGAGATTAACTGCCTTTTTTTCTACTCTGTTAAACTCTTTAACATCTGCTGCCTCTATAACCTCATGTCCTTTGTCATACAGCATTTGTGATAGCTGTTTTCTTATTACATCATCATCTTCAAGTATAAGTATTAACGCCATTAACATTCCTCCTATACAAATCAGGCGGGCATTCTAGCCCGCCTATATTAAAAAAAATATGCTGTTTAGATTCCATATAAAAGATATTGATATGACACATTCTAAAAATCAGTTATTAACCAACAGCCAGTTATTATATTACCATATTTATCTTATTATTGTCTTTACTTTATTTCACCATCAGATATTGTTATTATTCTATCTGCATAGTCAGCCATCTGTCTGTCATGTGTTACCATTATGATAGTCTGCTCGTATTTCTGACTTGCCTTTGATAACATATTCGCTACAGTCCTGGCGCTGCCAGCATCAAGATTGCCAGTAGGTTCATCTGCATATATAACTGCAGGATTCGTAATAAGTGCTCTTGCTATTGCTACTCTCTGCTGCTCACCACCTGACATTTCTTTTGGATATTTATTCTTACAATGGCCTATCTCAAGTTCTGCCAATATCTCATCAACCTTGGAATTGTCCGCTTTTTTCCCATCAAGAAGAATTGGAATAACAATATTTTCATATGCTGTAAATTCAGGAAAAAGACTGTAATCCTGATAAATAAAGCCTATATTTTTTCTTCTGAATGCCGACAGCTTCTTATCCTTCATATGCGTTATATCTTCACCATTAATCAGGACATTTCCTGAATCAGGCGTATCCATGCTTCCTAATATTCTTAACAATGTGGACTTTCCTGAGCCACTCTTTCCTATAATGGCTGTAAATTCACCTTTTCCAAACTCAAGTGAACATCTTTTTAATGCATATACATCAACACTTCCTGTATGATATGTTTTGGATATCCCTTTTGCTTCTAATATAGTTTCCATATTAATCTCCATTTCCGCACATATTTTTTGCACATAACGGGTTTATGTTAAATTTACTTTTTATTAAATTTTTAGTCTGTTTATATCCAGTACACTTAAGACACAAACACCATTAAAATACTTTACGATTTTCTTATACTTCCTGCATATATCAGCAATTCCATAACCATCAGAAGCGGCATTGTGAATATACACCATAATGACTCCCTGAAAGCCTCCCGCATACATATTCCTAATACTTTTTTCTTAGTCACTCCTATACGTCTTAGAAGCAGCAGCTTATCCCATCTGCTTTCAAGCCTGTTCCTTATTATTATTGCCATTATAAGAAGCTGGATGATTATTACTGCTATTATCGTTATTCCATACTGCAATATATTGTTTACAAGCTGTGTCCTGTACACATTTTTAGAATCGACATTGGACTTAAAGGTTATATCGTTACTCTTAAGATAAAGTGCAACCTTGTTATTTGTTGCAGAAAATGTAGATGAAAGATCATAATTCATCTTTATCTGGTTATACTGAAGATTAAAGTCGATTCCATCTGTAAGCTCTTCACCTGTAATTCTTCTCATAAGATCCTTCTGATTATCAACTGCCTGCTTTGCAAGCTCCTCACTGGCAAGTGCTGTATAGTAACCATACTGTGGTATTATTCCATTGAAATTCTCTTTTACCTCATCAGTAACCTTTATAACTGCCGCCGCCTTTGGTGACACACATGCTCCAAACATTGTTTCTATCTCAAGTCCCTTTTGTGAATTATCAAATGTTTGTGTAATGCCTCCTTTGGTATTTTCATCGTGCTCCTCAACATACAGATCTATAATTCCACTGTTATTGTATTTACTGTAAAATGGCTTATCAAAAGGATACACGGGATTTTTCATTATATCAAAAATATAACCTCTGCAATCTCCGAATGGTACAGTATAGTAGTTATAATAAACTGTATCCCCCGCTTTTAGCGTATCATCATATTCTCCCTCACAGTTATCCTGTATAAATACGATTATCTGCTTTCCACTCTCAAAATCCTCATAACTTATATCAGACTTATCTATGTACTTACTTGCAATATCATATATCTGCTTTGTTGGCTTTACATATTCTGTTGCAAACATATATCTGTCACCATATACAGGATCCTTAGAAATCTGGGAGATACCACCTGACTTAGTACTTCTTTCCTTCTTATACTTATCCGCTCCCATTTTATGATAATCCTGATTATCCCAATACCAGTTTCTTTCTGATTCATATATTGAATAATCAACAGATACAATACCTGGTATTTCATTTAATCCATCTATTATTTCTTTACTTATTCCACTTATAATATTGTTATTGCCATTCTTTAAATATTGTGAATTAGTTATATTAAAATATGACATAATAATCCTGTCAGGTGGATTGTACGAAATAGGCGTTATTTTATGTCCATCAGTATTGGAATATATATTGTATATTTCTTCATAAGGCATATTATATCTGTCATTTGATACTGAAGCATCACTTATTAAATCCATCTGCGTATATATGCTCTTATCCATAGATTTATATGGATAATTATCATAATCCTTCATATATGTTATATAAGGCATCCTGGTATCATAATTAGTAGATGACGGATCAAGATATCCATATATATCCGGCAGAGAATCATTACTCATGTATTCCTTTATGGCTGTTGTTATTTTCAAGGTGCTGAATATAAGTACTACACATATGAACAATGCAAACAACCTGACACCAATAATCATGCCTGCACCATCACGCTTCATAAGTCTGCCCGTTATTGCTCTGTAAATATTCGATGGCTTCAGCTTTGATTTATATTTTTTATCTATTTTTTCATGTACATAAGAAGCGGTATTATCATATGTTTCATGTACCTCTACAGCTACTATATGTTTTCTACTCTTATTACTTAATTTCTTTTTTCTTATGGCAGCTTTAATACTTGATGCAAGTCCGACTAACTCTTCGACAACAACTGCAATCACAACAGATGCTATACTCTTTAAGATAACCGAAGAATTAACTGTGTAAAATGAGAATCCTGCCTTTATTTCAAGTATATTTCCTATAATTTTACCCACGGCAAATGCTATTATAATGCCTGCAACCGCTGATGGAATTATGATAAGAGCATTCTCTATTATATACATTATCCTTAACTGTGAATTATCTGCACCTAAAGCTGCGTACTTTTTATATGACAACTTTCTTGTGCCCTTATATTCTATAAGCTGATAAGAAAGTGCTGTTATTCCTATTGCCATAACTATCAGATACATATACAGATATATATTAGCTGACCCCCACGGCTTATAATCATATACACCTGAATTATATATGTAACTCTTAGAATTCTTTTCCTTGATAGAATCATAGATTGCCTTATAGTCATCTGTCTTTATTGAACTTTTTATAGGATATAAATATACACATCTTGTATCATACTTAAATGTCTGCAATTCATCCTCACATACGATAGCCGATGGAATCTGTTTTCCATTGTTCCATATATTGGTATAGTTTCTATATATACCAACCAGCTTATATGTTTTAGTCTTTTGCTTATCTTCATTTGATATATTATTATTTTCACTATAATAAAGCGTTATATCCTGTCCTACATTGCCAGTATAGCCAAGTGTAAGAAGCGTATTCCAGTCCATGGCTATCTCATCACTTTTTTCTGGCTGTCTTCCCTCATCCAGCTTAATATGTGACCTTGCAATAAAATCTAGCGGCATACTTCCTACGAAAAAGCCTGTATTTTCCCAATCGCTGTTTAATACATTTACACTTCTTATCACATTTACAGGCTCATCAATATAAATATGGCTTGTCAGGTTATTATCTGCTTTCTTATTGGCAATATCCATAATAAACCAGTCACCAAACCTGTCCTTATTAGATTCCATCTGCCACTGATACATATTCTCCTGGAATATAAGAACAGCAGTTACAAAAAACACTGCAAGAAGTGTTGTTAGCGCAGCTCTTACAATCTGCCGATACCGTCTCTTTACACTTTTAAATGTAATTCTTAATATATTCACGTTATCTCTCTTCCTTCCCTATACGAACCTGACGGGAATTATTACTAATATGATGTCTTATTATACTATAAATCTATTAATTCTGTATTACTTCCTGACTTAATTATGATTAATATGATATCTTATTGTCCTGCAGGCTTTGTATATTTAATATATTACCAGATTAGCTCATCAGTCTTACAACAATCTTACAGTGTTTTTATTCTTCCATCTTGAATTCACAAACCCATGCTTTTGCACCAACATATCTTATTTATTTTTTATAAAAAAAGACTGCTACATCTTTTCTGATGCAGCAGTCCTATGTTTGTAAAATATCAGGTTTGTGAGCAAGCTTATGTAGGTTCATATTTTTTGTCCCTGGTACATTATATTATTAACTCTCTATAAGCTTAGATAATACCTCTATAAGCTTTGGAATTTCTATTGGTTTAGCTATAAAATCATTCATGCCTGACTGCAATGCTTTTTGTTTATCCTCTTCAAAGGCATTTGCAGTTACTGCTATGATTGGAACTGAAGCATAAGACCATGTTTTACTTCGGATTTCCCTTGTAGTTTCATACTCATTCATAACCGGCATCTGGACATCCATCAGAATTGCATCATAATAATAATCAGGTTTCTTTTCCAGAATTTTAAGACATTCTTCTCCATTAGAAGCAAGCTCCACCTGTATTCCACGCCTTGTCATTATTTCTTTAGCAATCTCTGCATTTAATTCATTATCTTCTACAAGCAGCAGCCTTAACCCCGTAAGAACCACTTCATTGCTATTATTCTTCTTTTCTTCCAGTAATTCCTGCTTTTTATCTATAATTGGAAATGTAAGATAC
>JBNMGS010000050.1:0-8494 GCA_050872365.1 Lachnospira sp. | reverse complement strand
GATGTTACATTTGTTGAGCTTAGCACAAGTGAGGGTGAGATAGGTATATATCCTAACCACATTCCTCTTACAGCAGTGCTTGTTCCTTGTGTATTAAGAATTCATCAGGACGGCGAAGTTAAGAAGGCGGCTGTCCACGGTGGAATAGTAGAGATACTTAAAGACCGTGTTACAGTGCTTGCAGAGATAGCAGAGTGGCCGGATGAAATCGACGTTAATCGTGCTAACGAGGCAAAGATAAGGGCTGAAAGAAGACTTGCTGCAAAAGAAAGTAATCTCGATGTTCACAGAGCTGAGCTTGCTCTTAGAAGATCCCTTGCCAGACTTGGTGCAGTAGATTAATAAATGCTGATGTAATGGGATAAAAGGTTAAAATCGTTTCTGTTTGTGTAAAGACATTTGACTTTTAGATTTACATCATAATATAAGGATATGGTTACAAGTAGAAGTTTGTCTGCAATTATATCCGTTCATAAGTATATACCTTCCATTAACTGGTAATAATACCACAAGATAGTAATTAATATTTTGTGATATTAATATCAGTTGATGGGAGGTTTTTATGTATAAAAAAACATTGTGTAAAAACATGATGGCCGGTGGTTATATATTTCAGAGAATAAGTATTATGCTGGCAATCGTCTTATGGCTGTTATCAGCTATAAAAATGATATCTGTGAATATGGCGGGTGAGGTATCAGCTAAAACCGGTAAAGATATTGTGAGTGTATTTTGTGATAATGTATATAGGAATATATCGTCTGAGATTACAGCATATGGAGTACTAACAGAAAGTTATCTGTCGGCTGATGCCAGGCAGATGCTGCTGTCTGACATGGCGGATTATATAGGACTTAACACATACAGGATGGCAGCTGAAGAGACTGATAAAAATTATGCGTATTCGCTTGTGCAAAATTCAGTGTATGGAGATGTAGAACTTAAAATAATATACAATCAGGAAAAGTATTATCTTATGGTAGATATAAAACTGGATAAAGGACTTGAAAGCACTATGCAGTACAGAAAGCTTGTAGAGGATATATGTGAAAGATATGGTGTTAATTGCAGTGTAAATGTATGTTTTAGTGGAGTGGTTGATGGAAATATAAGCATAGAAAACAGAAAAAATATAAGCGACAGGCTTTTAAAGCAGCTCGGTGCAAAAGAGGTACAATCAAGGAAGACTATGGATATGTTTACAGTATATGCATATGATAAGAATGAAAAAAGTTATATTATGTTAGGAAAGAAAAAAGTAAATATTAATATATCCATGGAATATGATGAAAACAAAGATGAAACACAGGTTTATTTAGCTGTTCCCATATATATGGATGAAAATGTGACTTTTTAATCTTTTGATGCTGGCATTATCTTAATATATGAAAAACATATTAAAATGCACATTATTACTTGTGTAAATAAAGCAAAGAGATTAAAATGATGATGTGTCTGGAATGTAACAGAAACAAGGAATTAATATTATGTAAAATATAAGAATTGGTATCTGTAGTTCAGGCAGTATTGAATTATGACAGACTTGAAAAGGAAGAAAACCGTGGATATACGTGAATTACTTGATATATGTATAGATGAGAATCTTATAGATGTAACTATAAGTAGTAGAAAATATAAGGATGCGGCAAAAGCACAGAAGGTTAAGGTCAGACCTGTTATTATAAAAGATACTCTGGAATATCAGGTATCAGAATTTACAGGGAAAAAAGTACTTCATCAGAATTTAGATAAAGAATCTGTTAAGAAACGTATAGAAAAATATATGGAAGAAGAATTTAAACAGGCACAGATAACTAAGACAGATGCATCTGCAACAATACTTTCAAGCAAAAGTGGAACATATACATGTAAGTATAAAAAAGCAAAAGAGATAAAAGTACAGAAAGAATTAAATCATAACAGGACTAAGAAATACATAATACAGGAGGGAAAGCCTGTAGATTTTATGATAGATCTTGGTGTTATGAGCAAAGAAGGAAAGATTATAAGAACACGATATGATAAATTCAGACAGATTAATCGTTTTCTCGAATTTATAGAGGATATACTACCAAGGCTTGATAAGGATAAAGAGCAGACAATAATAGATTTTGGATGTGGTAAATCCTATCTTACGTTTGCGATGTATTACTATCTGAAAGAACTTAAGGGATATAATATAAGGATAATAGGTCTGGATCTTAAAGAAGATGTTATAGAACATTGCAATCAGCTGAGGACGAAATATGGATATGATCATCTGGATTTCTATGTTGGAGATATAGCAACTTATACGGATGTTGACAGTGTAGATATGGTGGTAACACTTCATGCCTGTGATACAGCGACAGACTATGCGCTTGCTAAAGCAGTGGCATGGGGGGCAAAGGTCATATTATCAGTGCCATGCTGCCAGCATGAGGCTAACAGAACGATTGCCAGTGACATGCTATCGCCTGTAATGGATTATGGAATACTAAAGGAAAGAATGGCTGCTATAGTAACAGATGCAACGCGTGCAAACCAGCTGAAAGCACATGGCTACGATACACAGATACTGGAGTTTATTGATATGGAGCACACACCAAAGAATCTGCTTATAAGAGCTGTGTATACAGGAAAAAAGGATGAGATGGCTGGAAAACAGGCAGATGATATGCAGAAAGCACTAGATATAAATCTTACTATTTCAAAGCTGTTAAATGAGTAAATCTGTAAAAGAATGGAATGGAGAGAATAATGAAAAGAACTGAGAAAAAACAAGGTTCCAGGTATCTCTTAATGGGAATATTGTTTATTGTGACAATGGTTGTTACATTTTTATCTATGGGTCTTGAATCAGTCACACCATCTGCAACAACTATGACAGAAGCAACACTTCCAGTTATATCTATGGTGACAGAAGATGGAATGGAATTTAATCCGATTCATGGATATACAACAGAGATAAACCAGGCACTTACAAATGATAGTCTTACGCCGGTTGCACAGAATAGAAAGCTTGATATAGTCATATATACTTATGGTGCTGATGTTCAGGAGGTATCATATAAGGTAAGGAGTCTTTCGGACAATTCTCTTATAGAAAACACAAAGGTGAATTCATTAAACAGGGAAAGTGATAAGATAACTGCAACTCTTGGAATTAAGAATCTTATAGATGATAATGTGCAATATGCATTGGAAGTATTAATTAAGACAGCGGCACATGATGAAATACATTATTATACAAGAATAGTAACAGGTGAAGACTATGATCTGGATAAAAAGTTTGAGTTTGTCAAATATTTCAATGAATGTACATTAAATCAGAGCAGACTGAAAGAAATCCAGAAGTATATTGAACCATCATCAAACGGAAATAATAGTAACTATGGCAAGGTAAATATTAACAGTTCATTGTCACAGGTGGGATGGGGAGAAATTACACCTTATATAGAAAGTCAGCTTATTCCCAAAGTTAAAGAAATAAGCACAGATGTAGCAATTATAACATTGAATTATAGAGCCGGAGCAGTTAATGAATATGATTCATATGATTCGTATAATGTATATGAATATTACAGAGTACGACAGACTAACTCAGGATTTTACCTTTTGAATTATGAGAGAGAGGTTAATCAGATATTTGATGGTAAAAATGATCTTACATCAGGTGGTAAAATTAATCTTGGAATACAGTCATCATCTTCGACTGAATATGGTTCAGATGAAAAATCACGATATGTTTATTATGTTAATGAAGGATCATTATGGTGTTTTTCTACAGAGGATAATATATACACAAAGGTGTTTTCATTTAATTCCGATGAAACAGATGGGATACGTGAGAATTATAATGAGCACGGAATGAAAATACTTAGTGTGCAGGATAATGGAGATTGCAATTTCCTTGTTTATGGTTATATGAATAGAGGAGAACATGAAGGGGAATCCGGTGTTTCTTTGTGCAGATATTCATATGCAGATAATAAGGTAGAAGAAAGACTGTATATTCCAGTTGATATACCTTATGATATATTATCACAGAATATTGGTAATGTGGCATATCTGGCAGATGATAACACATTTTATATACTTATGGATGATACATTGTATTCAGTAGATCTTATAAGCAAAGAAGTTATGACAATTGTATCAGGTCTTGTAGATGGAACATATGCGATATCAGAGAACGGAAGTTCAATAGCTTACAGTCTTAATGGTAAACCTTACGAGACTGAAAGCATAAGAGTGTTTAACATGTCTGATGATAGTGAGAAGATAATACAGGCGGGAAATGGTGAGTATATAAAATGTCTTGGATATATTAATAATGACTTTATATATGGAGTTGCAGACAAAAATGATATTCTTATTAAGGATGATGGAAACAGAACATTTGCAATGTATAAAGTGTGTATAATGAATTCATCATATGAGATTATAAAAGAATATGAAGAACCAGGAATATATGTAAGTGATGCAAGTGTTTCAGATATGCGTATTAACCTTACAAGAATAGTTAAGTCTGGTGATGGATATGAAGGAACAAGCATAGACCAGCTTATAAATAAAGATGAGAATGCTAAGACAGATGGTGTTGTTATCGATTCAATCGTAAGTGACAATAGAAAACAGGAGCTTGCAATCAAGCTGGTTAAAGCTCCGGCATCTACAGCAGTTTCATTCAGGACATCATCACAGGTAGAGTATAGGGATGATGCGGTTCTGGAACTGGCTAAAGAGTTCAAAGGTGAAGGAAGATATTATGTGTACGGGTATGGTAGATTCCAGAATAGCACGACGGATATATCAAAGGCTATTACTCTTGCATATGATACGTATGGCTCAGTAGCAGATTATAATGCTAACACAATATGGAAAAGATATCGAAACACAACAGGCGAGATTAAAGGGTTATCATCCGCAGATGGTGCAGGCAGCATACTTGAAAAAGCACTTCAGGTAGTTGCTTCATATGCAGGAGCGCAGTTTGATGTGTCCGAATATCTTAAAACAATGACAGCAGATGAAGTACTCAGCAGGATACAAGGTGTATGTGGTTTGAGCATTAAAGGTGTTTCAGTTGATAAAATGCTCAATTTCATAGATAACGGATGTCCTGTTATAGGAAAGAATGGTGATGAGTCATATGTTATTATAACATCATATGATTCAAAGAATATAACCTATACAGATATGACGTCAGGTATAAGTACAACAACAACTTTAACAGATGCAAATAAGCTGTTTACACAATGGGAAAATGTATTTGTAACATATTACAAGAATTAAAGAGGATATGCATATGGCTAATTCATCAGGAGACAGAGCTTCACAGAATAAAACATCAGGAAACAGAAGTGCGAATGGTAAAGGTTCTGTACGTAGAAATTCAAGAAGGAGAAAAAAGAGTAAGATAATAAAAAGAGTAATACTTATCATACTGCTTGTTCTTATTGTAGCAGGTGGAATATATGCTGTACCAAAGATTGCCAATGTAATCAAACTTGCGGCAGATGCAAAAAAAATGGCAGATGAAAGTACAGTGGATACTTTCAAGGATGGAAAAACAACAGTTATATATGATAAGAACGGTGATCAGTTGTGTACAATGAAGGCCTCAAAGGATATGTATTATATAAATTTTGATGAAATACCAGCTGTTCTTGCCGATTCATTTGTTGTAATGGAGGACAGAGATTTCTATAGCCATTCGGGTATTGATATCAAGGCTATAGTAAGAGCAATGATTGCAAATCGTAAGAGTGATACAATCGTTCAGGGAGCAAGTACGATAACTCAGCAGGTTGCAAAGAACGTATTTCTTTCACAGGAAGTAACATGGGAAAGAAAGATTAAAGAAATATTTCTTGCATGGGAACTTGAAAAGAAATATTCAAAAGAGCAGATACTTGAATTCTATCTTAACAATATATATTTCAGTAATGGATATTATGGTGTTGAGGCGGCTGCAAAGGGATATTTTGGAAAGTCAGCATCACAGTTATCAGTATCAGAACAGGCATTTATAGCAGCGATACCTAACAACCCTACCAAATATAATCCATTGACGAATTATGATGCAACACTTGCAAGAAGAGATCTTATTCTTAAGGAATTGTATAATGCTGACTATATTGATTCTATGACATACAATACTGCTCTTGCAGAGGAGATAACAGTAACAGGTTCAGGTGAAAAGGTTTCAACAAAAAATAATTCAGTAGAAACATATGCAAGACATTGTGCCACAGAAGAAATGATGAAGTATTGTGGATTTGTTATGAGAAATAATTTTGATTCAGAAGATGAATATAATTCATATGAGGAACTTTATCAGAAGTATTACTCTACATGCCAGCAGATGTTATTAGGCGGTGGATATACAGTGTATACAAGTATAGACCCGGATGTTCAGGATGCACTTCAGGATTCTATTGATAAAAATCTTGCCTCATATAAAACATTATCAGATGATGGTGTATATGAATTCCAGGGTGCCGCAACATGTATTGATAACAGTACAGGTAATGTTGTGGCTATAGTAGGTTCAAGAAGCCAGGAACTTGAGGGATATACACTTAACAGGGCATATCAGAGTTACAGACAGCCGGGTAGTTCAATAAAACCTATAGTAGTATATACGCCATATCTGCAACAGGGTAATACACCAGACACAATAGTAACTGATGAAAGAATTGATGGAGGTCCTAATAATGCAGATGGTACTTATTCGGGACAGATGACTTTAAGAACAGCTGTCATGAAATCTAAGAATACAGTGGCATGGAAGATATACAGGGATGATATAACACCTAAGATGGGAATAGGATTCCTGCTTAATATGGGATTTCATAAAGTGTGGATGGATAAGAGTACTAATGCAGTTGCACTGGGGGGGTTCACATATGGAGTATCAACAGAGGAAATGGCCGGTGCGTATGCAACAATTGCCAATGATGGAATGTTTCGACAGCCAACGTGTGTTACAAAGATAACTAATACATCAGGCAGGGCAATAGTAGATACATCAGGAAGAGAAGTACGAGTATATGATACTAATTCATGCAGGTTGATGACAGATATGTTAAGATCTGTAGTAACTGGTGGTACAGGTGTTGGTGCAGAGCCATCTGATGCAATAGTGGCAGGTAAGACAGGAACAACCAATGGAAATAAGGATGCATATTTCTGTGGATACAGCCAGTATTATACAGCGGCTATATGGACGGGATATGATTATCCTAAGACACAGAATTCTGTGAAAACACTTAACATATTCCATGATTTTATGGAAACAATCCATAAAGGAAAAGATAAAGTTGAATTCAAGGCTGCATCAAATGTTGTGACTAAACAGACTGAGAAAGAAACACAAAGCCAGACGGAAGAAGAGACAACAACACAACAGGAAACAACAACACAGATCCAGACAACTGTGCAGGCACAGACACAAAAGACAACAGCTAATAATAATTCGGCAACATCTTCCAGTGCGGCACAGAATAAAACAGATAAAGCTACGGAAGCTACAACAAGAAATCAGGGCGAATGGACAGCACCAACACAGACTGACAAAGTGATACAGTAACATATAATTTTACCGGACTTTAGATGTTTAAGGATTGCGGGGATTGTGAGGATTACAAAGCAATGGAACTAGTCTTAAACATGAGCGAGTGGCATATTGAGCTTTTGACACATACATCATGATAAGCGGATAATAAAAAAGGAAGTTTAACAAGTTAAGTTAAACTTCCTTTTTTACGCTCATTATATTATAATCAGCTTTTCATCTTTTATTTATTCTTTTTTCCACGATTCTTAAAGAATCCCTTCTTTTTCTTTTCTTCAACAACTATCTTACCACCGCGGACAGACTTAATACCTGTGATATATATACCACTTACCTCTGCCTTGACCTCTGCTTTAATTGGAATCTGGTCATATACTTTAGGGTCAGCCATAAGTGTCATAACCTTAGGTCCGATTTTGGCCTTAACAACTGGAACTTTACTTCTCTGAAGATATTTAGGTGTCTGGTCAAGTACAATCTTGGGAAGACCAGCTTCTTTTAATTTCATTTTTTTCTTATCGATAATTAACATCGACATAATCTGTTTAGCGGCATCAATCTGTGACTGATTAGCTTCCTGCTTCTTACGAAGCTTATTACCTACAATAATAAGAGCTACTAAAGCAATAACAAGAATTGCAATAATAACCAATAAAACTATAGCCCATACTGGCATAATGGTTCTCCTCCTGCAAATATATATTCAATAATTCATAAAGATATGATATCTGTCTGATAGACAAAATATATAAAATGTAAGATATCATATTAATAACTATGCTATTATATCACGTAAAAATAATGATGAAAAGATATTAAACAGCAATATTTTTATACAAGTTGCTGATTGTTATTGTATTTTTCAAGAATAAGGTCATGCACATATACAGATATATTCTTTTTCTCATCAGTACTCATTACAGACATATCTAT
>JBNMGS010000049.1:0-8545 GCA_050872365.1 Lachnospira sp. | reverse complement strand
TTCTGTATGACAGCAGGAATATAATATGGGAGTACATATATGGCACGACAGACTAATAATGGTGAAAAAGGTATGGACGGGGTTGAAAAGGCAGCGATATTACTTATAGCCCTTGGACCAGAAAAATCAGCAGAAATATTTAAACATTTAAAAGAAGAAGAAATAGAACAACTTACATTGGAGATTGCCAATACTAACAGTGTGTCTCCTCAGACAAAGGAACAGGTGCTTAATGAGTTTTACGAAGTATGTCTTGCACAGCAGTACATTGCAGAAGGTGGTATTGGTTACGCAAAAGAGCTTCTTGAAAAGTCACTTGGTGAAGAAAAGGCAAAGGCGGTTATTGGAAAGCTTACAGCAAGTCTTCAGGTACGTCCTTTCGAATTCATCAGAAGAACAGATTCATCTCAGCTGCTTAACTTTATACAGGATGAGCATCCTCAGACTATAGCACTTATTCTTTCATATCTTCCACCTGCTCAGGCATCGGCAGTTATATCATCATTGCCACCTGAAAAGCAGGCAGATGTAGCAAGAAGAATTGCCCAGACGGACAGAACATCTCCAGATGTTATCAAGCAGGTTGAAAAGGTACTTGAGAAGAAGCTTGCATCCTTAGTTAATCAGGATTACACGATTGTTGGTGGTGTTGATGCTATCGTTGAAATCCTTAATTCTGTTGACAGAGGAACAGAAAGACATATCATGGAAACTCTCGAGGTCGAAGAGCCAGAGCTTGCAGACGAGATCAGAAAGAAGATGTTTGTATTCGAAGATATTCTTTCACTCGACGACAGAGCTATCCAGAGAGTGCTTAGAGATGTTGATAACTCAGACCTTGCTCTTGCACTTAAGGGGGCAACAGAAGAAGTACAGAATGTTATTCTTAATAACCTTTCAAAGCGTCTTGCTGTAATGATAAAGGAAGATATGGAATATATGGGTCCTGTACGTATGAAGGATGTTGAAGAGGCACAGCAGAAGATTGTTAATATTATCAGGAAGCTTGAGGATTCAGCAGAAATCGTAATAGCAAGAGGCGGAGGTGACGAGATAATTGTCTAATCTGTTAAAAAGAGGAACTACAGTGACGAGTGAAGAGCGTATAATTGATTATAATGAATTAATTAAGCTCAAGCTTAAGAACATTGTAGATGATAATGAAAATCATGAAAAAGTTGATGCAGATGGGTTTGTTAATGGCATAAAAGCAGATGTGGTTGAACAATTGCTTACAGGTTCAGATGATGAAGATACAGATACAGATTCACAGAGCCAGGAGGATGTAAAAAAACAGCTTGCAGCAGCAATTGAAGAAGCTAATGAACAGGCACAGTCGATAAAAGATGAAGCTAATGAGGTATTAGCACAGGCTCACATAGAGGCTGGAAAGATAATAGAAGATGCTAAACGTACTGGTTATGAACAAGGGGCACAGAATGCAAGAGAAGAATACCAGGCTAAGGCAGATGAGCTTGCCAGTGATTATGAGGCAAAGAAACAGCAGCTTGAGGAAGAGTATAATAATATGAAAGCTGCTATGGAGCCGGAACTGGTTGAAACTATTACAGAGGTATTTAGAAAAATAACATACACTGTTGCAGAAGATAATAAGGACATTATCATAGGACTTATCAATGGTGTTTTGAAAAACACAGATATAAGTAATGAATTTGTTATAAAAGTGTCACCTGATGATTATAAGTTTCTGGTTAATAATCAGGGAAAGATATATTGCTCTGTTTCTAAAGAAGTTAGTATTGATAT
The DNA here is from genome assembly GCA_050872365.1 of Lachnospira sp. Classification (GTDB taxonomy): domain Bacteria; phylum Bacillota; class Clostridia; order Lachnospirales; family Lachnospiraceae; genus Lachnospira. The sequence continues at coordinate 6,778 of JBNMGS010000049.1, read as the reverse complement.
AGTAGAAGATCCTGCTATGAAGAAAAACCAATGCGTAATTGAGAGTGATACAGGTGTGTACGATTGTAGTCTTGATATAGAACTTAACAATCTTATTAAAGATATTAAACTTTTAAGCTGTACTCAGTAATGTTATATGCATGATACAAGGGCTAAAAGAGCTAAACTCACATGAGCTTACTCATAGGTTGGCGAATGTAAATATGTGTGTCATCTAAGAAAAGACTTTTAATTTTAATGAAACAAGATTAAGATAGTTGAATGATTCGGACAGGGAGGAAAGAAAGTTGTCAATTCTGAATAAAGACAAGTATTATGCTTTAACAGAGCAGTCTTTCTATAAAAAGCTTGGAAAGGTTACAAAGATAGTTGGACTTACTATTGAGTCAGTAGGACCAGATGCTAAGTTAAATGACCTGTGCATGATATATTCAGCCGATAAAAGTCAGGTGCTGTATGCGGAAGTAGTTGGCTTTAAGGATTCAAGAGTACTTCTTATGCCTTTCGATGTTGTTGATGGAATAGGACCCGGAAGCATTGTGGAGAATACAGAAAAACCTCTTGAAGTTAAAGTGGGGAATGATATACTGGGGCATACACTTGATGGACTTGGTAATCCTACAGATGGTGCTGAGTTAATGCTTGATAGCAGCTATTCCGTTGAGGCAGCGCCGCCAGATCCTATGGAAAGAGAGATAATAAGTGAGGTTTTGCCACTTGGTGTTAAAGCAGTCGATGGACTACTTACGGTAGGAAAAGGACAAAGAATAGGAATATTTGCCGGAAGTGGTGTCGGCAAAAGTACACTTCTAGGTATGTTTGCAAGAAATACAAAGGCAGATATCAATGTTATTGCACTTATAGGTGAGCGAGGCAGGGAAGTAAGGGAATTCGTTGAAAGAGATTTAGGACCTGAAGGAATGAAACGAAGTGTATTGGTTGTTGCAACATCAGATAAACCGGCGCTTATAAGAAACAAAGCAGCCAAAACAGCAACAGCTATAGCAGAATATTTCAGGGATCAGGGAAAAGATGTTCTTCTTATGATGGATTCGTTAACGCGATTCTCTATGGCACAAAGAGAGATAGGACTTGCATCTGGTGAACCACCTGTAACAAGAGGATATCCGCCTAGTGTATACAGTGAAATGCCTAAACTTCTTGAAAGAGCCGGCATGTCCGATAAGGGTTCAATAACAGGATTATATACAGTACTTGTTGATGGTGATGATTTTAATGAACCAATCACTGATACAGCAAGAAGTATTCTTGATGGGCATATAATGTTATCAAGGAAACTTGGACATAAGAATCATTATCCTGCTATAGATGTTCTTCAGAGTATATCAAGATGTATGAGTCAGATAGTTACTAAAGAACATAAGAAAGCAGCTGGTCGTTTGAAAACAGTTCTTGCAACATATAATGAAGCAGAAGACCTTATAAATATTGGTGCATATAAGAGTGGTTCTAACAGGAACATAGATTATGCAATATATAAGATAGATGCTGTCAACAGATTCCTTATGCAGCAGACTGATGAAAAGTTCTCATTTGAAGAGGAACTACAGGCACTTGAGGAACTATTTGCAGATTACGATGACTTTGAAGCAGGAAAGTTAAAGCTTGGAGGTCAGCCTGGCGGACAGACACAGAGAAGATAATAAATAATGTAATATGTGATTTTATAGAAAGACTGATATATGGCTAAATTCATATATGGAATGCAGAATATACTTAACATTAAAGAGCGTATGGAAACACAGGCTAAAACAGAGTATGCCCAGATGTTAGGCGTACTGCATGATGAAGAAAACAGAATGCAGGATATAGTTGATACATTAAACTCATATAAAGCACAGGCAAAGATGCTGGCGTCAGGTGTTCTTGATATTGCTAAGATAAGACGTTGTAATGAAGCTATACAGATAACTGATGAAATGGCAAAGAATCAGGCTATCAGGGTTAAAATAGCTGAAAAGAATGTTGAAGCAGCTATGCAAAAACTTACTGTTGCGGTTAAAGAGAGAAAAGTTCAGGAAAAGCTGAAAGAAAAAGCATTTGAAGAATTTTTGCATGAATTAAACGCTCAGGAGATGAAAGAGATTGATGAAGTTGTAAGTTTCAATTATAATAATAGAGAAGATGACATTGGATGATAGTAATAATTAACATTGATTGCTATCTATGATGCACAGATGAATTAACATGGAGAACAAAGTATTATGGCAAAGAAGAAATCCAAGGAAGAATTAGATATTGATGACAGCTTAGATATGGGTGAAGAATCGGAAAGTTCAGGCGGAAACAAGTTCCTGAATATACTGATTGTACTGATAGTTATTATTATATGGCTTGCTATATTTGCATTGCTTATAAAGATGAATGTAGGTGGTATAGGAAGTATGTTACGTCCATATCTTAAGAATATACCAGGAATTAACATGATTCTTCCAGAGGCGACAGATGAAGAAGTATCTGAAGAAAATGGTGGAAAATATAAGAATCTTTCTGAGGCAATAGACAGAATCAATGAACTTGAAGCACAGCTTGCGGATTATCAGAACAACGATTCGTCCGATTCATCGACAATATCGGATCTTCAGGCAGAAGTTGCAAGACTTAAAGTCTTTGAAGAAAATGCACAATATTATCAGGATCTTAAAGATAAGTTTGATCAGGAAGTTGTATATGCGGACAATGCTCCGGATATAGAAAATTATAAACAATGGTATGAATCAATTGATGCAGACAATGCAGCTAAGTTATACCAGCAGGTAGTAAAGGATTTACAGGAATCTCAGCGTGTTAAGGATTGGGCAGAAGCATATTCTAAAATGGATGCAGATAAAGCTGCAGCTATTTTTGAGGAAATGACAGGAGATACAAATCTTGTTGCCAAGATACTTAACTGTATGACATCTAAGCAGAGAGCAGCAGTGCTTGCAGCAATGGATCCTGTTTATGCAGCTAAGCTTACAAAGATTACATATCCATAGAATAATAATGTATTGATGCGTTATCATTAAAAGCATTGCAGAAAGAATACCGGTAACCCGGTTATATGATAATTGTTATTCATATAATCTGTTACATATATAATGTCAGGGTGGAACTATCAACCCTGACAAGATGCATAAGGTTTACATGTTTAAAATGCAGGTCATACAATTATGGATTGCCTTTTGATATTTCGACCAAAGCATCACATATTAGGTTAAGAAAGGAGGTAGTAAGGCATGGTAAGTTCAGCAGTTATGGGAACGGCAACTATTAATAATATATCAACAGCGGCAGTTTCACGAAACAGTTATTCTGGTAGTGGTTCCGGGTTCAAGGCAGTTATGGCAGATTCTCTTGCTAAAAATGCTTCTGGAACTAATGCAGGTTTGGCTAATAATAAAACCGAAGTGATGGATTTAACTAAAAATAAATCTACACAGGTTAAGGATAACACACAGAATGCAAAAGCATCAGATAAGAGTATAGATAATAAGAAAACTGCTTCAGTAAGCACTGTTGATAAGGACAAGTTTAATGATACAATAAGTGATTCTGTAAAGAATGTTAAAGATGCTATTAAGGATGAATTTGATGTTACTGATGAAGATATTGCAAAGGCTATGGAAGTTCTTGGAATGACTGTCAATGATCTTCTTTCAGTTGTCAAGGTTACTGAGCTTGTAGGAGAATTAACAGGTACAGATGCAATATCTCTTATTACAGATGACAATATGTTAAATAAGCTTACGTCTATTCTTGATATTGTTAATTCGTCACTTGATGATATAGCAGATATGCTAAATATAGAGCCTGGTGATGTTGATGATGTTATATCAGCAATAAAGACAGATTCTTTTTCAGATAAAGAGACGGATACATCTGATAAAGGTCAAACAGATTTGACTTCTATGGAGCACTCTGGAACTGCGCAGGAGACATTAAGTGAATCGCTTGCTAAGAAAATAACAGCAGATGGTTCAGAAAAACAGCATGCACAGACAGGCGAGCAGAATAATAATTCTGCAACATATGGAAATGTTGCTGATAATATGCTTCAGAGTATATCTGATAGTTTTGCTGATGCTATAACAGAGGATATTTCTTATGTAAATGAAGCTGATATAGTGAATCAGGTAATAGACCAGATTAAACTTACAGCAGGCAAAGAATTGACAAGCATAGAGGTTATGCTTAATCCTGAAAGATTAGGAAGTGTACATATAACAGTTTCGGCAAAGAATGGAATATTATCTGCACAGATAGCAGCACAGAATGAGCAGGTTAAGACAGCTCTTGAAAATCAGATGACAGTACTTAAGGAGAATTTTCAAAATCAGGGAATCAAGGTAGATGCGGTTGAGATTACAGTTATGACTCATCAGTTTGAAGCAGGACAGAATTTTGGTCAGAATGAATCTGAAAGGAAGCAGTCTGAACGTAAGCTTAACAAGAAACTTGATTTAAGTGATTATATGGATGATTCAGATGAAGATATTGATTCAGAAGATCTAAGAAAGAAAGCATCTATGCAGAATGGAAACAGTAGTGTTGAGTATACAGCATAATATAAGCTGGATAGTTAACATTAATATGTGAAAGGAGATGATATTATGGCAGGAACAATAGATACAACTGGTGTTACATCAAGTCAGATTATGAGTTCAACATCAAAGACAACTAATACTAAGAAATCCAATACACTTAATATGGAAGATTTCTTAAGTCTTCTTGTTGCTGAGATGCAGAATCAGGATCCTCTTGAACCAACAAGTAATTCAGATTATATGGCGCAGATGGCTACGTTTTCACAGGTGGAAGCGACAGCAGAGATGAATGACAGAGTACTAAGTCAGACAGCATCAAACCTTATAGGTAAGGCTGTTATAGTTAAGACTGATACAAACAGTACAGGTTATGCCGGAGGCGTAGTTAACGGCTGGCAAGAAATCGATGGAGTTGTATATCTTGGAATTAATGGTAATCTTTATGATATCAATGATATTGATCAGGTTATAGACAAAGATTATTATGAAAAGTGGAATAATGGTGCAAGTAGCAATTCCAACACAAATACAGATAACAAAACAGAATAATGGATACTGTAAAAGGAGTTAGGGTATTCAGGCTTAGGTTAAGTTGATGTGCCTTGCGTTATATGTACAGGCAGGAATGGGAGATTCATATGAATAATATGATTAATAACAATATTAATTCAATTGAACGAATGGCCGAAGCTATCAGTAATAGAAAGAAACAGGATGTTAATGCCACTTATAATGGCCCTTCATTTACTGAAATATTAAGTAGACAGAAGTCGATAGATGAACTTGTTGCAGACAGAACCGAACAGACAGCAGTGTCTGGCAGAATAAAGTTTACAAAGCATGCAGATGCAAGACTTATGCAAAGAGATATCAGACTTACTGACGAACAGATGACAAGACTTGAAGAAGGAACTAAAAAGGCGTCAGCTAAAGGAATCAAAGAATCTTTGGTGCTTGTAGATGACCTTGCATTCATAGTTAATACTGATAAAAAGATGGTTATAACAGCAATGGACCAGAATTCAAGTGAAGATAATATATATACAAACATTGATGGTGCAGTGGTTATATAGCAGGACCGTTAAGGGTGCTATTCATCTTGGAATGACAGAAAAGATGAGCATACATTATCTGCATCATATGGTAACATGGTTAATCAATATGGAGGAACAATATTATGATGAGAGCATTGTTCTCTGGTGTATCAGGTCTTAAGGCACACCAGACAAGAATGGATGTTATAGGTAATAATATAGCTAACGTTAATACAGTAGCTTATAAGTCACAGTCTATGACTTTCAGTGAAGTATTTTACCAGACAACACAGACAGCTACAGGTCCTAGTGCTACTACTGGTAAGGGTGGTACTGATGCCATGCAGATTGGTCTTGGCTCATCAGTTGGCTCTATTTCAACAACTATGACAACAGAAGATACTACAGAAAGAACAGATAATACAACAGATCTTGCTATCACAGGAAGTAATGCATTCTTTATTGTAAGTAATGCCGGAACTACATATTTTACAAGGGCTGGTAACTTCACAAAGGATGAGTCAGGAGCACTTGTTACACAGTCTGGTGCTAATGTAATGGGATGGCAGGTAGATTCTACAACAGGCGAGATGGTAAAGGATAAGGTATCAAAGCTTTATCTTGACAGTCCCGAGTTCAGATATACATTACCAGAAAGAACAACAGGACTTACACTTACAGGCAATATAGATTCATCATCTACAGAAGACCTTGCAGCAACACTTAACTTCTATGACAGCTTAGGAAGTTCATATCAGGCTACTATAGTATTCCATAGAGAAGGCCAGACTGGTAATGATGTAACATATTCAATAGCAGGTTCAACAATAACAAAGGATGGCGAGTCAACAACTCTTACAATAGAAACAAGCGATTCACTTGTATTTAACTCAGTTACAGGTCTTTCAAATGAGGCTAATTCTAACATAACATTTACAATAGGAAGTGATACAGCGAATGACCCTCAGCTTGATTCTATTGGTTCAGTAGGTGACCATACACTTACAGTTGATATGTCAGGTATCAAGATGATAAAGGACAGCAGCTCAATAAAGCAGACAGATGGTATACTTGATCCAACATCTGGTGCTTATATAGGCGGTGGTAAGGCCGTTGGTACTATGACATCATATGCTATCGATACAATGGGACGTATAGTTGCAAGTTATAGTAATGGCGACAGTCAGGTTATAGGAC
>JBNMGS010000048.1:0-8575 GCA_050872365.1 Lachnospira sp. | reverse complement strand
TATTGCTATCTAATTATCTTTTTATTTTACACTTACATCATATAATGATATAAATGCAAAAGGTAAATTTTGACACTTACTGAGTTTAGGATTGTTACATTGCTATGCAATTCACACAATTGTTATTTCACACAAAAAATCGGTCAGAACGTATTTACTAACATTCTGACCGAATATAATAATCGTATTATTATTGAAATACATACTGCATATCATCCCGTATGTATACAACAAAACTCACTAAACCGGCTAGTTAATCCTCCGGGTCTTTAAACTCTTAAGTCAACTATCAAAGATTACCTTAAGCTTATTAGTCTACTGTGTATATCCATCCCTTAGGAGCTTCGATTCTACCCATCTGGATACCTGTGATTGTTTCATATAACTTCTTAGTTACAGGACCCATATCATCCATACCACTTGGTAAGCAGATTTCCTTGCCATGGTCAACAATCTTTCCTACTGGAGAGATAACTGCTGCTGTACCGCAAAGACCGCACTCAGCAAAATCTTTAACTTCATCAAAAAGAACTTCTCTTTCTTCTACTTCAAGACCAAGGTATTCCTTAGCAATATATACTAATGAACGTCTTGTGATAGATGGTAAGATACTGTCTGACTTAGGTGTTACAACCTTTCCATCCTTAGTAACAAAGATGAAGTTAGCTCCACCTGTCTCTTCTACCTTAGTTCTTGTAGCTGGGTCAAGATACATATTCTCTGCATAACCTTCTGCATGAGCTGTAACAATAGCATGAAGGCTCATTGCATAGTTAAGACCTGCCTTGATATGACCTGTTCCATGAGGTGCTGCTCTATCAAAATCAGAAACCTTGATTGTTATTGGCTTAGCGCCACCCTTAAAGTATGGACCAACTGGTGTTGTAAATACTCTGAACTGATATTCATCAGCTGGCTTAACACCGATAACAGGGTTACTTCCGAACATATATGGACGGATATATAATGATGCACCTGAACCGTAAGGTGGTACCCAGTCTTCGTTAGCTCTTACTGTTGCAGCAATAGCCTCTACGAACTTATCTTCCGGGAACACTGGCATCTCAAGTCTTCTACATGAATCAGCCATTCTGCTTGCGTTCATATCTGGTCTGAAAATAACTGTATGTCCCTGCTCTGTTGTGTATGCTTTCATACCTTCAAAGCATGACTGTGAATACTGTAATACACCAGCACATTCACTGATAACTACTTTATCATCATCTGTAAGCACGCCGTTATCCCATGCTCCATCCTTATAATTAGCTACGAATCTCTTATCAGTCTTTACATAGCCAAATCCTAAATTAGACCAATCAATATCTTTCTTTGCCATAATTTTACTTCCTTTCGTGTTCGACAGTTTACTCACCCTACTGTCAGGAGCCGTTATAATATCAGCTTCGAGCTATTAACATACAAACATACGTCATAACTTGCATTCAGTACATCCCAGCTATCATATACACTATGTACACTCTCGTACAATATTGTATACAACACTGACCGACCCCTTGGCACAACACTCTCTTACGTGTTTACTATAATGAATCCCATCGATTAATTAAATTACGGATATTTTATACCCACATTTTCTATAAGTCAATAAATTTTGTTTATCTAATCTTTATATCTATGTATTTTTTATGTATTTGCAGTAGAATGGCACCTATATTTTGCTTATTAATTCTCATTACAAATGGCGCTGGCATATTATATACACAACGATTAATGCAATTCAGGTTCAGGAATATTTCACATTCCTAAACATGCAGCTCATCATCATTCATAGCTTGTAATCTGTGTGTAGAAGTTATCGTAATCTGTTCTTCCCTCAGCTGTAAACGCAATAGCTGTTCTTGGGTGCTGGTTGGCATTACCTGTTATCATATACTGGACATCACATCCCCATACAACTCCGGCTTTCTTAAGTGGAACCATATGATTCTCAACGAACTTAAGCACTGGTGATATTCTATACTTAGGATTTCTTAAGAAGCCCATAAGAAGCTCTGAATAACAGTTGCCGGCTCCTCTTCCCATACCACTCATAGTAACATCAAGATAACTTACACCGATAGTACATGCCTCTATTGTATTGGCAAATGCAAGCTGCTGGTTATTATGTGCATGTATACCAACACTCTTTCCATATTTTTCTGCTACCTTAAGATATTTATCAGCAAGTCTTCTTATCTGTTCAGGATAAAGTGAGCCATAACTGTCAACAAGGTATATAACACTAGCCTTACTCTGTGCCGCAAGAAGCTCTAAAGCAAGGTCTAATTCATTCTCACTTGCTGTTGATATAGCCATAATATTAATAGTTACTTCATATCCCATATCTGCACAGTAATTTATCATCTCAATAGCTGCAGGAATAGTATTAATATATGTAGCAACTCTCACCATATCTATAACACTCTCTGACTTAGGTATGATATCCTTCTTAAAATCAGTTCTTCCAACATCCGCCATAACAGAAATCTTTAAGTCAGTATTATTGTCGCCAACAATATCCCTGATATCCTTCTCATCGCAGAACTTCCACTTGCCATAATCATTCACATTAAAGACTTCCTTAGATGCCTTGTAACCGAATTCCATATAATCCACGCCTGCTGCTACATTTGCCTTATACAGGTCACGCACGAAATCCTCACTAAACTCAAAATTATTAACAAGACCTCCATCTCTAAGTGTACAATCTACGACCTTGATATCTGGTCTGTATGATACTAACTCGCCCTTCTGTTCCATAACTTAACTACCTCTTCTTTCTAGTTATTAGCGGACATATTATATCTTAATATATATGATGTTGTGGTCAAAAGGCCCCCGACTATGATACCTGCGAATTGTTTCGTGCTGCGCACTCCCACAATTCCACCCGATATCAATACACGGATATTAATATAAACATATTTTTATAAATGTAATATTATTTTACATCAACATTGTCATATTACATTAGGATACATATACGCATTGTTAATTATTCACTTTAAAGCGTTACACTTTAAAGCGCTAAACTGTTCTTTATTATAACACTAATATCTGATTTGTAAAGTCTTTTATCATAATAAATCAACCAGATATAAATCAATTGACCTAATTTGATTTTAAACCAGGAATCACCCGGCATAATAAAGCATTTTATTAACAAAATAATGAATTTTATATTAAATCAGGCATAATCTTCATATTTACCTTCCCGTTTTATACCCCCAGTGCATCTTCCATTATATCCATCATATCAAGCATTCCTTCCAGATACTCCCTTGCACTTGTGAACTTTCTTTTTGTAACCGTCCACACAAACTCCGGAGTACTTTTAAGCTTAAACTCAAGTGCACCACCAAAAGAATCCACCAGCTGAGGTATGTTGTCTGAATTAATATCTGCCTTTGGGTATATAGTCATAACTGTTCTCCAGTTTGAAACTCCCCCTGATGGATTATGCTGCGTAGCTCCTTTTATATCCATGATTCCAATCTTATGTGCCTTAGTTTTAATTAACGCTATCATAAGAAGATTAGCGGCACTTGTTGGTATACTTCCATATCTGTCGGTCAGCTCATCTCGCATATCTGAAAGTTCTTCCCTTGTTTCAATAGCAGCAATTCTTTTATATATATCAAGTTTCTGATACTCGCTTCTTATATAAGTTGCAGGAATATACGCATCCACTTCCATATCTACAGTTGTCTCAAACTCATACTCATTCTTTATGCCTTTAAGATCATTAACTGCCTGATTAAGCATTTTACAGTACAGATCATATCCAACTGCTGCCATATGCCCATGCTGGCTCTTTCCAAGCACATTTCCAGCACCCCTTATCTCTAAGTCTTTCATGGCTATCTTAAAACCCGAACCAAGATCTGAGAATTCTTTTATAGCACTAAGGCGCTTTTCTGCCACTTCTGATATCATCTTATCCCTCTTATACATAAGAAATGCATATGATGTCCTTGTGCTGCGTCCTACTCTTCCCCTTAACTGATAAAGCTGCGAAAGACCGAACTTATCTGCATCCTCAATAATCATTGTATTACAGTTAGGAATATCCATACCCGTCTCAATAATAGTAGTAGATACCAAAACATCTATCTCACCATTAACAAACTCATACATTATCCTTTCAAGCTGTCTTTTATCCATCTGTCCATGTGCATATGCCACAACCGCATCAGGTACAAGATTCTGTATATACTCTGCTCTTTCTTCTATATTGCGTACCTTATTGTATACATAGTACACCTGTCCATTTCTTGCAAGCTCTCTTGTTATCGCCTCACGTATCATTTCATCATTATGCTCTGTAACAAATGTCTGTATAGGATGTCTGTCAACCGGTGGCTCCTCTAACACACTCATATCCCTTATACCCACAAGACTCATATGCAGCGTTCTTGGAATTGGAGTTGCACTTAGTGTAAGCACATCTATGTTATTTTTAAGTTCCTTTATTTTTTCCTTATGTGTGACACCAAAACGCTGCTCCTCATCTATTATAAGAAGTCCTAAGTCCTTGAACTTAACATCCTTTGACAGAATCCTGTGTGTTCCTATAACAACATCTATCATTCCACTTTTCAGCTCTTCAATAGTCTTTTTGTTCTGTGCTGATGTCCTGAAACTTGATAACTGCCCTACATTTACAGGAAATCCTTTCATTCTCTCTGCAAATGTTGAGTAATGCTGGCTTGCAAGGACAGTTGTTGGGACGAGATATGCCACCTGCTTGCCATCCTGTATAGCCTTAAAAGCCGCTCTTATCGCAACCTCCGTCTTTCCATAGCCTACATCACCACATATAAGACGATCCATAACACGTCCACTTTCCATATCATTTTTAGTATCCTGTATTGCATTAAGCTGGTCGTCAGTCTCTTCATACGGAAACATTTCCTCGAATTCCTGCTGCCATACTGTATCTTTGGAGAACTTATACCCTTCAGCTTTCTGTCTTATCGCATACAGCCTTACAAGCTCTTTGGCAACAACCTCAACAGCTCCATGAACCTTCGCCTTAGTCTTACTCCACTCTTTTCCACCAAGATTATTAAGCTTTGGTTTCTTTTCCACATCCTGATCTGCATACTTCTGAAGTCTGTCGAGCTGTGTTGCAAGAACATACAAATTACCGTTATCCGCATACGTTATCTTAATATAATCCTTCTCTACTCCATCAACCTTTATCTTCTCTATTCCTTTGTATACACCAAGTCCGTGATTTTCATGCACAACATAATCACCTATATTAAGTTCGTTAAAGCTTGCTATATTTTTTCCGTCATGTTTTTTCTTTTTAAGCTTCTTTATTCGTTTTGATGTAAATATATCATTTTCGGCTATAACAACGAAAGACAATATTGGATATTCAAAGCCCTTATGAAGACTTCCATATGTGACAATAATAAGTCCTTTGCCATAGTCCTTCTCAAAATCCTCACTGTAAAATGAAGGTATGCCAAGCTTTCCAAGATCATCAACAATCCTTTGTGCTCTCGTTCTTGAGCTGCATACAAGTATAGTTGTATATCCGTTCTTTTTATATTTCATAAGGTCTTTTGCCAAATACTCAAAGCTATTGTTATATGAACTTATACTTCTTGCTTCTACATGAGTCTTATAATCAATTTCAAACCCTTCCGGCTTATAATCAAGAGTTGTAAGTATAAGCTTCTTGTTATACTTCATATCAGATATTATTTCCTGTAGTGTCTTTATCTTATCTGTCTGGCTGGGCAGTACATATCCTGCTGCCAGCCTGTTTTTCATACTTTCATTGTATTCATACAGAGTCAGTTCATTACATTCCTTAAGCCTGTTAGGTTCATCCAGCACAATAAGAGTATCTTCCACCGGAAAATACTCTAACAGTCCTGACGTATCTTTAATTATTGTATCTAAGAATTTATCATAATTTCCTGTTCTCTCAACATCACCAACAAGTTTATTGATATTATTGCCAGCTTCTATCTGTTCCTGTGTTCTTTTTCGCTTACCATAGTCAAAGCGCTCTAACTGTTTATCTCTTTCCTTACGTATCTTTTCAAGTCCCTGTTTCTTTTCATCATCTGTAAAAATATATTCCGTAGCCGGAAATATGTGATATGAATCCAGTTTTTCTATAGACCTCTGGCTTTCTACATCAAACATTCTTATTGAATCAACTTCAGTGTCCCACAGCTCTATTCTTACCGGTGCATCATCCGTATACGAAAATATATCTATTATTCCGCCTCTTATCGAAAACTGTCCCTTGTTTTCAACCATTCCAACTCTTGTGAAGCCCATGGACACCATTTTCTTTGCAAGTGCTTCTGTATCTATCTCGCTTGTACTATCAATAGTTATTATAGAATCCATATATCGTTTAAGTGGCACAAGTCTGTCTGATATACCATCTATAGTTGTGACTATTGTCAGAAGATCACTGGCACTGCTTATGTTACTGACTGATTCATATGCATAATTACTTACATTTTTACCTGTACTGTCTGCACCCCCATTGGTGTTATTGTATTGTGCCACTGTACTGCTGACAGCTTTGTCTGACTTATTTATATGTCCTGACTTATTTATGGATTCTAACTTCTTTATATGGTCTATGATACTGCTTATACACTTAAGCCTCTGTCCTGTTATCTGATTACCTGTAACATCAGCACTGTAGAATATCGCATCCTTCGCCGGATAGTATATCGCCCCGCCATTAAAAAAGGCCGCATCATCACACATATTTCTTGCCTTGGCTTCATCACTCGTAACAACAAGCATAAACCGGTAATTCTGTCCTATGGCACCTGCTATATGCTCCTTCTGCGTATCTATACAGCCACTTATAAGTGCAGTCCTTCCACCATCTACAGACAGTTCATTATTTAGTTGTTCTATCATCACCGTATCATTTACTGGTTTAAAAAATGTGTTCAAAATGCCCTCCTCAATTACCCGTTGAATTTATTCATACCGCTTTCAATGCCTTCGCTTATTATGCACTCAACTGCCTCACAGGCTCTTTTATTGCCATCTCTTAACGTTGGATAAAGTTCGGCAGGGAATCTGCCAAGAACCCAGTCTGCAAGATCCCATCCCTTTGGCTTATCACCTACTCCAAACTTGATTCTTTTAAACTTGTCGCTTCCAAGATGAGCTATTATGCTCTTTATTCCGTTGTGTCCACCGGCACTTCCTTTGGCGCGTAGTCTAAGCCTGCCTGGTTCTAAGCTTATATCATCAAATATAACTATGAGGTCATCTATATCTGCCTTGTAATAATCCATAACCTCTCTTATACATTCACCAGAATTATTCATATATGTCATAGGCTTTACAAGAAGCACTTTCTCTCCCTCAATAACTCCTTTTCCTATAAGTCCTTTATGTTTAGCCGTATCGACACTAATATTATACTTGTCTGCAAGTTCATCTATGCATGAAAAACCTGCATTATGTCTTGTCCCTGAATATTGTGTTCCTGGATTTCCCAGACCTGCTATTATATACATACAAACTTCTCCTCATTTTCCTGATTATAATTCTATATTTTGACTCAGACATAATAATATACGATATCCACCAAAAAAGGAAGTGGTTATATATATAACCACCTCCCAATATACTTATTTGTTTGCTGCTTTATCGCGTTTAATTTGACAATACCTAATTAAAATCATTAATTCAATACCATGATACCATTAACCTATCAGGTACTAGACATATCAACACTATTATCCTGCTGCTTCTTCTATCTTTTCTCCATTCTTGCTGACAATATGTCCCTCATATATCTCATATATATCATCTGATAAGAAATTCAGCTCTTCTGTATCATGACATGCTATAATTATAAGCGAACCATTTGCTTTAAGTTCATCAAGAATTCCCTTTATCAGACCTGCGCCAGCCTCATCAAGTGCATTGATAGGCTCATCAAGAATAACTATATCAGGCTTTTCCATGATAGCTGCAGCTATGCCTAATCTCTGCTTCATACCAAGTGAATACTTCTTGAATGTTCTTGTATCATCAGGGTCAAGACCAACTTTTCTTATAGCTTCTCTTATCTCATCATCATTAATTCTGTTCTGGATAGATGCAAGAATCTTAAGATTCTTAAATCCTGTATAATTCGATATGAAAGACGGATTCTCTATAAGAAGTCCAATACTTGGTGGGAACGATATCTGCCTGCCAAGCTCCTTATCATTGACAAATACCTTGCCTGATGTTGGAAGAATAAGACCACTTATTGCTCTCATAAGCATAGTCTTACCTGAACCATTCTTTCCCTTAAGGCCTATAACCTTTCCACTCTCAAGTGTAAGATTAATATCCTCAAGGACAGTCGCTTTCTTAAACGACTTAGTATAGTGCTCTAATCTAACTACTGTACCCATATATATACCTCCTCTTAACTCACTGATTGTCCATGCTTACATATACACTTTTACTTACATTTTATTCATCCTATTAATGCAATCATTCTTAATATACCAGTGCATATCTGGCCAAACAACTATATACATATTTATAATATCACTTCTTATCATATATGTATATA
>JBNMGS010000047.1:0-8609 GCA_050872365.1 Lachnospira sp. | reverse complement strand
TATTGCACTTACATTATGGAATTATACAGGTGTGGCAGTTAAGGTTACGGCATTTATTATTGTGTTTGTACTTGTAGCCATGCAACGCTCAAAGAATATCCAGCTGAAAGCTATGCTTCAGAAGTATTTTATT
The DNA here is from genome assembly GCA_050872365.1 of Lachnospira sp. GTDB lineage: Bacteria > Bacillota > Clostridia > Lachnospirales > Lachnospiraceae > Lachnospira. The sequence continues at coordinate 8,476 of JBNMGS010000047.1, read as the reverse complement.
AATAATATTCCACAGGAGTTTCTTATGGGAGGTATCCAGCTTAAAAAGATAAAGGTATCAAAGAATTCTTTGAAAGTCTACTATAGGAAATTTCAGACACGTGATTTATAATTTTATAATTAAGAAGATTAAGTATAGAAGCTCCTTTTTGTTTTATATGTAGCAGGAAAGGAGCTTTTTGTACATTTGACCGTTGTATTATAATGTCGATTAAATATCGGTATAGATAATTTAAAACAGAATGGAGATTATATATGAGTTTATTGAATGTAGAACATCTTACACATGGCTTTGGTGACAGGGCAATATTCGATGATGTGTCTTTCAGATTATTAAAGGGTGAGCACATTGGACTTGTTGGAGCCAATGGTGAGGGAAAGTCCACATTTATGAATATAATAACAGGCAAGCTTATGCCTGATGAAGGAAAGATTGAATGGGCTAAAAATATCAAGATTGGATATCTTGACCAGCATTCGGTTCTTGAAAAGGGAATGACTATAGGTTCTGTTATGAGACAAGCTTTTGACGATTTATTTGTCATGGAAGATCGAATGAATGAGATATGTGACAAGATGATGGATGCAGATGATAATCAGATGGAAGAATACATGGAAGAACTTGGAACTATACAGGATCTTTTGACAAATCATGATTTCTATATGATTGATGCAAAGGTTGAGGAAGTGGCAAGGGCTTTAGGTTTGCTTGAGCTTGGACTTAATAAAGATGTTACAGATTTAAGTGGTGGCCAGAGAACAAAGGTTTTGCTGGGTAAGCTTCTTTTGGAAAAACCAGATATTTTACTACTTGACGAACCCACAAACTATCTTGATAAGGAACATATAGATTGGTTGAAAAGATATCTTCTTGATTATGAAAATGCGTTTATACTTATATCACATGATATACCATTTCTTAATAGCGTAATAAACATAATATACCATATGGACAATCATGAACTTAACCGATATGTTGGCGATTACGATAAGTTTATGGAAGTATATGAGATGAAACAGGCGCAGCAGAGGGCTGCATATGACAGACAGCAGAAGGAGATAGCAGATCTTAAGGATTTTGTAGCACGAAATAAAGCAAGAGTTGCAACAAGAAACATGGCAATGTCAAGACAGAAAAAGCTTGATAATATGGATATGATTGAACTTGCAGAGAAAAAACCAAAGCCAGAATTTAACTTTAAGGTGGCAAGAACTCCTGGTAAGTATATATTCACAACAAAGAACCTTGTAATAGGATATGAGCAACCACTATCAAAGCCTCTTAATTTTGAAATGGAAAGAGGTAAAAAGATAGTTCTTACAGGTGCTAATGGTATAGGAAAGTCAACATTGTTAAAAAGTCTTCTTGGTTTAATAAAGCCTATTTCAGGTGAAACAATGCAGGGTGATTATCTTGAAATAGGATATTTTGAACAGGAGATGTCACCGGACATAAATACAACATGCCTTGAAGAGATATGGCAGGAATTTCCTGGATATACACAGTATGAAGTAAGATCAGCACTTGCAAAATGCGGTCTTACAACTAAACATATTGAAAGCAAGGTAAGAGTGTTAAGCGGCGGTGAACAGGCAAAGGTAAGGCTGTGTAAGCTTATAAACAGAGAATCTAACATTCTTGTTCTTGATGAACCGACTAATCATCTTGACGTTGATGCTAAAGCTGAACTTAAAAGAGCTCTTATTGATTATAAGGGCAGCATTCTTATGGTATGCCATGAACCGGAATTCTATGATGGATTGGCGAGTGACGTATGGGATTGCAGTGAATGGACAACGAGATTGGTTTGATAATAAGTGGCTTCGCTAATAGTTATTATGTATCATATAATACATTGTTGGATATAACGTAATAGATGGTTATAACGAATGTTAAATATAAGAGGTGGGAATTATGAAGATAGGTATATTTGATTCAGGTATAGGAGGATTGTCATTATTACATCAGTCTATGATAACACTTCCTGAAGTTGACTATGTGTTTTATGCAGATGTTGATAATGTTCCTTATGGGGAAAAAACAAATGAACAGATACGTGAGTATGTAGACAAAGCCGTAGGTTTCCTTGTAAAAAAGAATTGTAAGGCGGTCGTACTTGCGTGTAATACTGCTACAAGCGCAGCTATCACATATCTTCGAAACAAATATCAGTTACCTATCATTGGAATAGAACCGGCTGTTAAACCAGCCTGTCAGCATAACCATGACAAAAGAATAATGGTAGTGGCAACACCTGTAACTGCAAGTGGTGTTAAGCTTAAGAATCTTATTATGAAATATGATATCAATCATAAGGTTGATGTTGTTGCATTGCCAAAGCTTGTCAGGTTTGCGCAGAATGATGAGTTTGATTCGGTTAATGTGATGAATTATCTTAATAATGAATTTGCAGGCTATGATTTTAATGATTACTCAGAGCTTGTATTAGGATGTACGCATTTTAATTATTTTAAAGATTCATTTGCCAAACTGTTTCCTTCTGATGTGGAAATTATTGATGGAAATATAGGTGTATCTAATAATCTTAAAAATACACTTATAAAGAATGGAATCTTTAATAATGAGAATAATAAGAAAAAAGGAAGTGTTGAGTACTATTATTCTGGAAGAGCTGTTGATGATAAGGAACTTGAGCATATAAAGAATCTTCACAAACGTTTAGAGATTATGAGAAAGATATGACATAATAGGGCGAATGCCCGGCAGTTCTAAAATCAGTTCTTTGTAGATCATGCACAGTCCAAAAGTTAGTCAAAGTTCTGTGATTGCACTAAGAACGTTCGTAGAAATGAGGAATAGTATGTCGGTTAAACATGTGTATATTGCCATTGATTTAAAAACATTTTATGCATCTGTTGAATGCATGGAAAGAAAAAAAGATCCCCTTGATACTAACCTTGTTGTTGCAGATGCCTCAAGAACAGAAAAAACTATATGCCTTGCTGTATCACCTTCACTTAAGGCATATGGTATATCAGGTCGTGCCAGATTGTTTGAAGTGGTTTCTAAAGTAAATGAAATTAATGCTAAGAGACGTTTAAAGGCACCGGGACATAGGTTTAGTGGAAGTTCATGTATAGCCTCAGAGCTTGATAAAAATCCTGGACTTGAATTATCATATATAATCGCAACACCTCAGATGTCTGTATATATGAAATACTCAACTGACATTTATAACATATATCTTAAATATGTTGCTCCTGAGGATATACATGTGTATTCGGTCGATGAAGTATTTATAGATGTAGGTTCTTATCTTGGCATATATAATATGTCAGTGCGTGAGCTTGCTATGAAGATGATAAAGGATGTGCTTGATGAAACAGGAATTACAGCAACAGCAGGGATAGGTACGAATCTTTATTTATGTAAGATTGCCATGGATATAGTTGCCAAACATATGCCTGCTGATAAAGATGGAGTAAGAATAGCAGAGCTTGATGAAATGAGTTATCGTGAACAATTATGGAATCATAAACCAATAACAGATTTCTGGCGTGTTGGGCCTGGATATGCGAAAAAACTTTATGATTATGGTATGTATACAATGGGAGATGTGGCAAGATGTTCTCTAGGAACAGATGCTGATTTCTATAATGAGGAACTTTTATATAAGTTATTTGGCGTTAATGCAGAACTACTTATTGACCATGCATGGGGATATGAACCATGTACTATAGCGGATATAAAAAGCTATAAGCCCGAATCTAACAGTATAGGTTCAGGGCAGGTTCTGCATTGTGCATATGATTATGAAAAAACCAGACTTGTTGTGTGTGAAATGGTTGACCTTCTTATGCTTGATCTTATAGATAAGGGTCTTGTGACAGATCAAATAGTTCTTACAGTCGGGTATGATATAGATAATCTGTCGAAAGATTCGGACAATAAGGGAGGTACTTATAAGGGTGAGGTTGTTAAGGACAGATATGGCAGACATATTCCCAAACATGCTCATGGAACGGCGAATCTTTCAAGGTATACTTCATCTGTAAAACTCGCAACTGATGCTGTTATGGAATTGTTTGACAGTATTGTTGATAAGAGGCTTATGACTAGAAGATTGAATGTAACAGCTAATCATGTTATAAGAGAAGAAGAAGCATCGGCAAAGCATGAATATAGACAACTTAATCTTTTTACCGATTTTTCGGGTAATGAATCTCATAAAGAAGATATTTTGCTTGATAAGGAAAAGCAGGTATTAAAAACTATGATAGATATAAAGAAAAAGTATGGAAAGAATGCGGTTGTAAGGGGAATGAACCTTAAAGAAGGTGCGACTGCCATGGACAGAAATCGTCAGATAGGTGGTCATAAAGCATAGTAACGTATTTACTTTACATGATAACCAAGAAAAAGAAACTAAGATATGATTGACATGATGTTGCTTATATGTGAAAATATGCGTAGAAATGAGGATTATTATGGATTATAGTGATATTATTAATAAAAGCCGTCCGGATTCAAACAGACATACTCATATGTCGAATTATGAACGGGCGGCTCAGTTTTCACCTTTTGCAGCATTAACCGGTTATGATGATGCAATAGTAGAAACAGCCAGACTTACTGTTAATAAAACAGAGCTTGATGAGGACACTATTAATATATTAAACTCCAGATTTGCAATATTAAGAAATAGAATTAATAAATCTAAAAACAATCCAGATTCAACGTGTAAGGTTACAGTAACATATTTCATTAAGGATGATTTAAAAGAAGGCGGTCGTTATATCGAATATACGGGTTTTGTACGGACTATTGACGACTATGATAGAATGGTTATAATGTCAGATGGAAAGTCAATTTCTATAGATGATATAAGTAACATAACATTTGACAGTTAAATATTATAAATAAACCATTATAAGTAAACATTTACAGAAATGAGGATTAAAATGAAACAAAGAGTACCCGGTTATTTTGATGAGTTCCAATGTATAGCAGGCAGCTGCCATGATAACTGTTGTGTAGGTGGATGGGAAATAGATATAGATGAAGAAACCTATGAATATTATCAGAATATGACAGGTGATATTGGGGAAAGATTAAGAAGTAATATTATTCAAAATGAGGATGGAGATTATTGCTTCAGACTTGTTGATGGAAGATGTCCAATGCTTACTGATAAAGGGTTATGCATAGTTCATAAAGAACTTGGCAAAGAATATCTTGGCGTTGTATGTGACCAGTTTCCAAGATATTCAGAATATTATGGAACCATTAAAGAGACTGGCATAGGTATGGCGTGTGAAGAGGCGGCAAGAATAATGCTGTGTAAGGACAGACCATTTTCTATGAATATAAAACCTCTTGAAGAAGATTATGAAGCTGATCCAGAGTATGATAGTACATATGCATCAAAGATATTTGCTTTAAGAGATATGATATTTAAGATATTAAAAAAAGATATATTATCTATTCATGAGAAGCTTATAATTATATTATCTGTTGGCAGCTCTGTCCAGGAGGCAATTAATTATGGAGAGTATGATAAGATAAAAGATATCATCGATTTATATTCGAGGGATTACGGAGCTGAATTGCTTGAAGATACAAGATATATGTACGATAATGGTGAATTTGCCAATATAGTACTTCATGATAGTATGAGGAAAATATTTTTGCCTTATGAAGAAATGGAGATACTTAACAATTCATGGGATACATTATTTAAGAACATGATAAATAGTCTTTTTGAACAGATGAATAATGAAGAATATGAATTGCTTTGCGAAGAATTTGCTACAGATATACAGGAACGTGACTACGAATATAGACAAATTCTTGAGTATTTTGTATTCAGGTATTTTGCTAAATCAATATATGATTATGATGTTCTGGGTAAATGCCAGATGCTTGTGACTAATTTTTTTGCAATAAGCCATATGGATATGTTCAGATGGCTTGATAATCATAAGAATTATTCATTTAATGACAGAATGGATATAATGCATATTTTTTCAAGACAAGTTGAATATTCAGAAGAAAATATAGAGAATCTCTACGAGGATTATGTATTTGACGAAATTTTTAACCCTGATAGTTTGAAAGCTATATTATGGCTTGACAGTGAAAATATATAATAAATGCAAATGGTATTTTCTATATTATATTTTAATGTATTAATATGTTTAAATTATTTAATGTGGTTTTTTAGTGCATTTTAGCATAATGTTTAATACTTGTTTTATTTTATATAGGATGATAATATAGATATTAATAGTTAAATGTCCGTTTTTAATGTGAAGAGGTATATATATGGATAAAAATAAAGATACTATTCTAATAGTTGACGATTCTCGTTTTCAACATGCTGTCATTATAGAATTGTTTAAGGATGAGTTTAATTTTGTTGAGGCTGCATCAGGAGAGGAATGTATGGATATTATAAATAAAAATATTCATATTGACCTTGTTTTATTAGATCTTGTTATGACTGGCATTGATGGATTTGAAGTGTTAAGGCGAAGACAAAACATGCAGAATTTTCTTGACATTCCGGTTATTGTTCTTACGACAAGTGACAGTGTTAAGATGCAGGCTTCTGCTTACAAGCTTGGTGCAAATGATTATATTATAAAACCTGTTAATAAAGATATAGCACTTTCAAGAATAAGGAATCTTCTTAAATCAAGGAAAAGAATTAAAAAGCTAATCAGCCAGTATGATGAATATAAGATTAAGGCAGAAATTGATGGTATGACTGGGCTTCTTAATAAAACCACAGCAATACGTCTTATAACGGAAAGACTTATAGCACAATCAGATAAACACCATGCATTACTAGTTGTTGATATAGATAATTTCAAGGCAGTTAACGATATATATGGACATGCAGTTGGTGATCATACAATAGGCATAGTTGCCAGTACAATTTCAACAATATTTACAGATAATTATATAGCTGGAAGAATAGGTGGAGATGAGTTTGTTATATTAGCATCTGATATTCCTTCTAAAGAAGATGTATATAATAAAACTGAAAGAATGGTTGATACAATTGCACATGACAGTAGTCTGTCTATTCCTGATGATGTTACATTAAGTATTGGATTAGCATTTTCTAATGAGAATACAATGACTTATGAAGAACTTTTTATGCTGGCAGATGAAGCGTTGTATACATCAAAGCAGTCTGGAAAATCGTGTTATCATGAATATGGTGCTTCAGATATAAATCATGTTGTATCAAAGGTCGTTCCAGTTGTAACAAAGTCAAGAAATATTGTAAGTACAATAGAATTCGTACATAATTCTTATGTTAAAGTATGTCAGGCAGAGTCAATTGATAGTCTGTTAAAAATTATAAATGAGTATACACAGGATATACCTTGTATATATGTTGATATATCAGATTCAGATGATAATGGTAAAAAAATACTTGATAGTATAGTGTTTGAAAATATAGTTAATATTCCCATAGTTGTTATATGCAAAGAAGGAAATATTGCTTCTTTAAGAATGGCTGTGTCATATGAATATGTTAAAGATATAATATATGCGCCAATTGATCCGCAGCTACTTAAGAGAAGAATTGCTGAATATTCAAAGAATGAATAGTTTTAAAATACCATCAACTGACATGTATTTATGTTAATTAGCGTGAACGAACATGAAAGCGTGTGTTTGTAATTACAGGAATGATAAGAAAAATATATGATAAAGGTATAAAATGCATAATTTAATAATATAGGGAGTTACATATGGGTATTGATTCTGAATATTATAAAGAAAAAAACAAAAACAGATTGACTAAGTTAAGACAATTAGAATCTGTATTGCCTCCATATGTTGTATCATTTCTTGATGATAAGGAACTATCATCACAGATTAATACTGTTATAGCATATGCATATGATTTGCAGACATTTTTTAGATTTCTTACAGAAAAAAATATATTACTTAAGAATACTGAAATTAAAGATATTGGTATTGAGTTCCTTGAAAAATTATCATTTGAAGATATTAATGAATATCAGAGGTATTTAAGATTTAATAGTCCAGCGGATAAAAGTGAAAGCAATCATCAGAACCAGGATAAGGGAATAGCAAGGCGAATGGCTGCATTAAGAGGATTCTTTGAATTTGCATGTTTACATCATTATATGAAGAATAATCCGACAATAGGTGCGGCAAAACGTATTAAAATGCCACAGAAAGATATAATTCGTCTTAATGATGAAGAAGTGAATGATCTTATTAATGTTGTATCTAATACGAATATAAAGGGAAATAAATTACAACTTAAAAAATGTCAGAAAACACAGCTTCGTGATACTGCACTTATAACACTGCTGCTTAATACAGGAATACGAGTATCAGAATGTGCTGGATTGGATATGGATGATGTGAATTTTAACTATAGAACGATAAACATTGTCCGAAAAGGTGGCTCAGATGCGCATCTTTATTTTAATGAAGTAACTAAGAAAGCATTAAAAGAATATAT
>JBNMGS010000046.1:0-8656 GCA_050872365.1 Lachnospira sp. | reverse complement strand
GGAAAAAACTGGCGGCAATTATACAGAAGAATATGTTAAAGGAAGTTGACTCAACGAATAAGCGTGTTGAGAAGGCTGACTCAACATATTATATGCTTCTTCATACCAATGTGCCAACAGTTATAGTTGAGTGCGGTTTTTTGTCTAATCCGGATGAAGCTGGAAGGCTTAACAGTGAGTCATACCAGCAGAAGGTTGCGTATGGAATATACTGCGGCATTATGGAATATCTGACAGATAGCTGATATTTGTACGGATATATTAAGTATCATACAGATATAGACAGCGTTAAGATAAATATAAAAGAGGTGTAAGTAACAGTGGAAACGATTGTTGCAGATATAACAGGTAATCCTAAAGAGGATGATAAGATATACGACAAGGCAGGAGAAATATTGAGGGCAGGCGGTCTTGTTGCATTTCCGACAGAGACAGTGTATGGTCTTGGTGCAGATGCACTTGATGAGGCTGCATCTGCAAAAATATATGCGGCGAAGGGCAGACCATCTGATAATCCGCTTATAGTTCATATAGCAGATATGGATGCAGTATATAAGTTGGCAAGAGAAGTTCCGGATACGGCTGTTAAGCTTGCTAAGAGGTTCTGGCCAGGACCTCTTACAATGATATTGAAAAAATCAGACATAGTACCAGACTCAATAACTGGTGGACTTGGTACAGTCGCAATAAGGATGCCAAGTCATAAAGTGGCAGCCAAGCTCATAAGAAAATCAGGGGTATATATAGCAGCACCCAGCGCTAATACTTCTGGTAAACCAAGTCCTACACTTGCAAGCCATGTTATTAAGGATCTTTCAGGAAAGATAGACATGATAATAGCAGATGACACTGTAGATATAGGAGTTGAATCAACTATTATTGATCTTAGTGAGGATGTTCCAACAATACTACGTCCCGGTTATATAACAAAAGAGATGTTTGAAGAGGTTGTAGGCAAGGTTATGATAGACCCGGCTATAACTGATGGAGTTAAGGCAGGAGTTGTTCCTAAAGCGCCTGGCATGAAGTATAAACATTATGCGCCGGATGCAGATCTAAAGATAGTCGAAGGTGATATGAAAAATGTTGTTGATTACATCAATGAGAATACAAGGAAGCTTATAGATGAAGGTTATAAGGTTGCTATTATGACTACTGATGAGACGAGACATTTTTATACAGATGGAATAGTTGTTTCAATGGGACATAAAAGTGATGAATTAAGCGCTGCCAGACATTTGTATGCAATACTCAGAGAGTTTGATAATGAACACATTGACTATGTATTTTCAGAAAGTTTTGAGACGGAAAATGTAGGACGTGCAGTTATGAATAGATTGATAAAAGCAGCAGGTCATACTATAATACACGTATAGATAATTAGATTGCAGCGTTTGACCAGGATGGTGTTTCGTTATGAACCGATTTAATAAAGTGATATTTGTATGCATGGGAAATACATGTAGAAGTCCTATGGCAGCTACTATTATGTCAAATCTTATGCCGGATATGAGAATTGAATCAAGAGGAATGGTTGTGCTTTTTCCGGAACCTTATAATCCAAAGGCAGTGGCAGTGGCTTCAAGGCATGGCATGATTATGCCAAGTAATGTTTCAGCACAGATAGCTAATGATGATTTCAGTGTTGACACACTTGTTCTGACTATGAATTCATCTATGAAACAGAAGATGTATGATACCTTTGATAAGGCTATTAATGTATTTACTTTAAGTGAGCTTGCCGGAGAAGGTGATATTGAGGTGCCGGATCCATATGGTAAAGGCCTTGAGGAATATAATAAATGCTTTGAGCAGTTATATAGTCTGGTAGTCAAAGTTATAGATGTTATAACTTCGCCAAGAAATGATGACGATTGAAAATAATAGAAACGATAAAAAGAAAAGGAGATAATAAAATGATAGCAATTGGATGCGACCATGGTGCATTAGAACTTAAGAATCAGATGATAGAACATCTTAAAAAAAGAGGAATAGAATGTAAGGATGTAGGAACATACACCAGTGAGTCTTGTGATTATCCTGTATATGCACATAAGGTAACAGATCTTATAACAAGCGGAGAATGTGAACTTGGCATTCTTATGTGTGGTACTGGTATTGGTATGAGCATGGCAGCTAATAAGGTAAAGGGTATAAGAGCAGCACTTTGCAGTGATTGCTTCAGTGCACAGGCAACGAGAGAGCATAACAATGCTAATGTACTTTGTCTTGGTGCAAGAGTAATCGGACCAGAACTTGCTTTTAGAATTGCAGACACATTCCTTGATTCAAAGTTTAGTAATGATGAGAGACATATAAGAAGAATATCAATGTTTGACTAATATTATATGATTAAAGGGTTAAAAGGTATCATCGATGCATACTTGCATGCAATTCGATGTATATCTTATATAAGCTTTATGATTTAGCGGAAATGGAGAAGTATGAGCGATAAAAGAAAGGATTATATATCCTGGGACGAATATTTTATGGGTGTTGCAAAGTTGTCAGCACTTCGTTCCAAGGATCCTAACACACAGGTTGGTGCCTGCATAGTAAGTAATGACAATAAAATATTATCAATGGGATACAATGGACTTCCAAGAGGGTGTTCTGATGATGAGTTTCCATGGTGTCGTGATGGCGATCCACTTGATAATAAGTATTTTTACACAACACATAGTGAACTGAATGCCATACTTAACTATCGTGGTGGTACGCTTGATGGTGCTAAGATGTATGTAACATTGTTTCCATGTAACGAATGTGCCAAGGCGATAATACAGGCTGGTATTAAGACTATTGTATATGATTGTGATAAGTATGCGGACACAGCTTCGGTTATAGCATCAAAAAGAATGCTTAACGCAGCAGGTGTAAGATATTACAAGTATGAGTCAACTAAAAGAGAGATTACTATTGGACTATGACGAAAGAATGCGAAAGAAAAAATAGAATATAAAACAAGTTGTGAATATATTTTTTATTATCACATAACTAAATGCCCGCCGTATAGTAAAGTATGCATAATATGTATATTATGATATATGGCGGGCATAAATGGCTTTTTATCCACTTGTGAGTAAGTTTATGTGTGTTTAGACATTCTGATTATTGCATCATTTATATTATGCAGACTTAAAAGATGAATATGCTACTTTTCATAGCTTTCGAGTATTTCTATGTATTTGTTGAATGTTCCGTTATATATGCTGTTTAAAAGATTGTTTAGCTTATGTAATGATTCTACAAGCATAGTGTCAGATATAAGACCGTCTTTGCATGCATCTGCCAGCTCATCAAGATCAACTACGCGTACAAAACCAGAATTATCGATAATGACATCGGCTAACAGATCAGTGAATACGTATGTATCTGATGATTTATCATATGATGTGTCTATAATATCACAATATATATAGGCAAGGGAGTTGTCCTGTCTGTAGAATTTACTTATCTTAAAACCTTCCTTAAGAACATAATATGATACGCCGTGTGAGAATTCAGGTTTGGGACGGAATGTTTTCCAGCTGGTTATGATTTTTTCTTCATCAATATGAATGATTTCATCGTCTTTCAGGTTGACACATTCACTTGGGATAAGACGTTTACGGAATAAAGTTGTCATACGTATTCCTCCTGATTATGTATTGTATTGTAAATCACATATATATTATGAAAATTATAACAAGCAGATATATAATTTTCAACCTAAATATATGGCTTTTGATGAGTTTTTAGAGAGCTTTTAGACATTTACATTAGCTGATATAGTAGGCTTAAACTGAATAATGATTACAGATAATATACAACTTTGTTAAAAATTATTCAAATTGCCCAGTAATTGGAAAAATTAGTGTTAATAATTGGGAAAGAAAATGTATAGACAACATTTGCTTAAAAGGGTATAATCGATATAGTATTTTTAAAGTGAGTGGGTTATCTTAAAGTATGGGAATGAGGAATTGCGTTGAAGAATATAGTATTAATATCCCAGCTTAGTATATGTGTTATGGTTCCAACATTTATATGCCTGGCACTTGGTCTATGGCTGGATAAAAAGTTAGGAACATGTTTTACTATTCCACTGCTTATACTTGGAATTGCAGCCGGATGCAGAAATGCATACGTGCTTGCCATGAACTCCATAAAGCAGGACGAAATTAAGAAAAAGCGTACACAGGAAAAAGAGATACAACAGAAGGTAGAACGATATAATAATACACATAAGGATAACAACTAAAAGAGAGGAGTATAATGCATGATTGAAAAAATCAAAGATATTAATCCCTCTATCCCTGGTATGCTTATTGTACAGTTGTTGTATCTTATCATAGGGGAAGCTTTAATAATATGTATAGCTAAGACACCGCTTAAGTTTGCAATCGGTTTTGCAGCTGGAGTGGTTTATGCAGTGTTTAGTACTTTTCATATGAGTTTTCGCATAAGAAAAGTAGTGTATGGAGGGGCTAATACAAGTGTTACATTCGTATTAGGGTATGTTATACGGCTTGCAGTTATGCTTGTATTATTTACAGTATTGTATTTTCTTGACATTGGAGATTTATTGTGTGCGATACTGGGAATGTTTTCTATGAAGGTAGCGGCATATATGCAGCCGTTCACTGATAAATTAATCAACAAAATAAAAAAAGGAAGGTGAGAAGGTGGGAAGCTCTTATGTTAACACGCTTGTAGCATGTGATTCGAGTTTTATGATTCAGAGCCTGAAGGAATTCCATATTCCTGGCATTGACTACACATTCAGTATTAACACGACACACGTTGCTATGTTGCTGGTTTCAGTCTTCATACTTATTATGGCAGTTATTGCCAGAGTGAAGATTAATAAGGTCAAGCCTGATGATACACCTGGAATGTTCCAGAATGCTATAGAGATTATAGTGGAGATGCTTGGAACCATGGTTGACGGTATTATGGGAAAGAATGCCAATAAGTTTGTCAACTACATTTCAACATTATTCCTGTTTATTATAATTTCCAATATATCTGGTCTTTTCGGACTCAGGCCACCAACAGCGGATTATGGTGTTACGTTATGCCTTGGTCTGATAACGTTTATACTTGTTCAGTTCAATGGTATAAAGAAGAATAAGTTAGGACACTTTACTGCATTATTCCAGCCAATCTGGTTTTTGTTCCCTATTAATCTGATAGGTGAGTTTGCAGTTCCGTTGTCTCTTTCACTGCGTCTGTTTGGTAATGTTATGTCAGGAACAGTTCTTATGGGTCTTATCTATGACCTGTTAAAGCCATTTACTATTGGTTATCCGGCATTACTTCATGCATACTTTGACTTGTTCTCAGGATGTATTCAGGCGTATGTATTCTGTATGTTAACTATGGTTTATGTTAACGACAAGATAGCAGATTAAACAGAAAAGCCAATTTTGAAAGTTAATATTTTGAAAGTTGGTGCTCTTTGTAAGAATCCGTACAATGGATTTTTATGTTTGTTCAGTATTGTGTCAGGCACATACTGGAGATATTTATGCAGGGATGCATAAATGATATAAGTGTTATTACACATTAGAATTGCGCAGTAATATAATGAATCAGCGCTGAATTTTTATTAACGGAGGATTTTAAGATGAATATTAGTGGACAGGAATTTATTCAGGCTATGTCAGCCATTGGTGCAGGTATTGCGATGATCGCAGGTGTTGGTCCTGGTGTTGGACAGGGTATTGCAGCTGGTCATGGTGCAGCAGCAGTTGGACGTAATCCAGGTGCTAAGTCAGATATCACTTCAACTATGTTACTTGGACAGGCCGTTGCCGAGACAACAGGTCTTTATGGTTTCGCCGTAGCTATTATCTTAATGTTCGTTCAGCCATTCAAGGGTTAATAAGAACGAAATATTTATTCATAAGGGTTAAGGCCCGTTAAGATAATGGAAAGGAGGCCAACAATTGAATTTCGGAAGTACATTTGTGGCTCTTGAAACATCAGGAAGATTATTTGGACTTGATTATCAGCTCTTATTTGATGCTGCGATAACAGCCATTAACGTATTTATATTATTCCTGCTTTTGTCAGTTATTCTTTTCAATCCTGTTCGTAACATGTTAAAGAAAAGACAGGACAAGATAACAAGCGACAGGGAAACTGCTGAGAAGAACAGGGCAGATGCTCTTGCTATGAAAGCAGAATATGAAGAAAAGTTAAAGGCTGCTAACAAGGAAGCTGAACTTATATTAAGCGATGCAAGGAAGACAGCGATGCATAATGAGCAGAAAATCATAGATGAAGCTAAAGAGGAAGCTGCCAGAATTATCGAGAGAGCAGGCAAGGAAGCAGAACTTGAAAAGCAGAAAGTGGCAGATGAAGTTAAGCAGCAGATTGTTACTGTATCGGCTATGATAGCTTCAAAGCTTATCTCTAAATCTATTGATGAGAGCGAAAGTAATGCAATTATTGAACAGACTTTGAATGAAATGGGTGAGAACACATGGCGAAATTAGTAGAAACAACTTACGGTGAGGCTTTATTTGAGCTCGCCATCCAGGAATCTAAGATCGACGAACTATGTGAAGAAGCACAGGTTGTGATAGATGTGTTCAAGGATAACCAGGATCTGGTAAAGATATTAAGGTCACCTAAGGTTGAGAAAGGTGATAAGGAAGAACTTATAAAGAATATATTTGATAAGTTTGTATCTAAGGATATTACTGGACTTTTAACTGTTATGGTGTCTAAGGACAGACAGGACAAGATAGTAAGTACACTCCAGTACTTTATAAAGAGAGTATATGAGTACAAGAAGATAGGAGTGGCTTACGTTACCACAGCCAGACCTCTCACAGATGATCAGAAGCTGTCAGTTGTAAGCAGACTGCTTGCAACAACTGATTACGTGGATTTCAAGATGAATTATGATGTAGATGAATCGCTTATAGCGGGTATGGTCATAAGAATCGGAGACAGAGTCGTAGACAGCAGTGTAAAACATAAAATCGATGAGCTTGCCAGGGATTTAAAGAATATCCAGCTGGCATAGAGCTTGAATCTAATAGAAAGTAGGTGCATAAAGCTAATGAATTTAAGACCGGAAGAAATCAGTTCAGTTATTAAAGAACAGATTAAAAGATATTCTGCCGAACTAGAAGTATCAGAAGTTGGTACAGTAATTCAGGTAGCAGATGGTATCGCTAGAATTCATGGACTTGAGAAGGCCATGCAGGGAGAACTTCTTGAATTCCCTGGTGAAGTATATGGTATGGTGCTTAACCTTGAAGAGGACAACGTAGGTGCCGTTCTTCTTGGTGATTCAAGAAATATAAGCGAAGGTGATACTGTCAAAACAACTGGACGAGTTGTTGAGGTTCCAGTTGGTGATGCATTAACAGGACGAGTTGTTAATGCACTTGGACAGCCTATAGATGGCAAAGGTCCTATTAACACAGATAAGACAAGAAAGATAGAAAGAGTTGCTTCAGGCGTTATCACAAGAAAGTCAGTAAGTGTTCCACTTCAGACAGGTATTAAGGCTATTGATGCCATGGTTCCAATCGGAAGAGGACAAAGAGAGCTTATCATTGGTGACCGTCAGACAGGTAAGACTGCTATCGCTATAGATACTATTATCAACCAGAAGGGTCAGGGCGTACATTGTATATATGTTGCTATCGGACAGAAGGCATCAACAGTTGCAAGTATCGTTAAGACTCTTGAGGAATATGGTGCTATGAGTTATACAACAGTAGTAGCATCAACAGCAAGTGAGCTTGCACCTCTTCAGTATATTGCTCCTTATTCAGGATGTGCTATCGGTGAAGAGTGGATGGAAAATGGTGAAGATGTTCTTGTTGTATATGATGACTTAAGTAAGCATGCTGCAGCGTACAGAACACTTTCACTTCTGTTAAAGAGAGCTCCTGGACGTGAGGCTTATCCTGGAGATGTATTCTATCTTCATTCAAGACTTCTTGAGAGAGCAGCACGTATGTCAGATGAGTATGGTGGAGGTTCGCTTACAGCCCTTCCTATCATTGAAACACAGGCAGGAGATGTTTCAGCATATATTCCTACTAACGTAATATCTATTACAGATGGTCAGATATATCTTGAAACAGAAATGTTCAACTCTGGTTTCAGACCAGCTATCAATGCAGGTCTTTCAGTATCAAGAGTTGGTGGTTCAGCACAGATTAAGGCTATTAAGAAAATCGCTGCACCTATCCGTACAGAGCTTGCCCAGTACAGAGAGCTTGCTTCATTCTCACAGTTTGGTTCAGAACTTGATGCCGATACTAAGGAGAAGCTTGCACAGGGCGAACGTATCATGGAGATGTTAAAGCAGCCACAGTATAAGCCAATGCCTGTTGAATATCAGGTTATCATTATATATGCTGTAACTAAGAAGTATGTTATTGACATACCAGTAGATAAGATTCTTGATTTCCAGGAAGGTTTGTTTGAATTCATAGATACTAAGTATCCTCAGATTCCAGAATCTATCAAGGAGACTAAGGAGCTTACTGAAGAGAATGAGAAGTTACTTGTAAGTGCTATTGAAGAGTTTAAGAAAACATTTAAGTTCTAAATGTGGGAATGGAGGTAAATTCTATGGCCTCAATGAAAGATATAAAAAGGCGTAGAGACAGTATTCAGAGTACTGGTCAGATTACTAAGG
>JBNMGS010000045.1:0-8702 GCA_050872365.1 Lachnospira sp. | reverse complement strand
TTCGGCTATTGAGTCAGCATCCGCTTTAAGGCTTATAGTTACCGGTTTGTCGGTAGTATCAGAAAGCTCAAGTGCGTATGACTTGTTGATGGTTATAGAGTTGCTCATTGAAGCACGCTCTTCGTCATTCACATCAAATATGGCGTTGGATGGGTACTGTGAAACTCTGTCCAATCCAAGAGTATTAATGAGTGAAGCATTTCTTGCGACGAAAGCGTTATTATCAATGCTTTTAGTATCACTCAAATAACTGTCGTCAGATGAGTTGCTGTTAGATAAGCTGCTTGGCTCAATCTTAAATATAACAGGCTCTGAACCGCTGATACCGGTCGCTTCTGACTCTATATTAATAGCTGTATTGCCAAGATTATCTTCCTTAATGTCGGCAGTAAGTCCGATATTGGAACGGTTGATAAGTCTTGCAAGCTTGTTCTGTATGTTATTGACAGTTTCGCTGCTCTCTACAGCAAACTGGAACTCATAAGTTACATTATTAATAGACAGGTCGAAAGAATAATCGCCCGGCTGTATCATCTTAGAACGAGGCTGTAAGTAGTTACCTGTATTAATCTGTGTTGAAGCTAACTGCTTTACATCGATGTCAAATGTTTCATCATCGGCAGCAAGACTTGAATCACCGATATAGCTTGCTGATACAACATCCGGGTCGCTTGAAACGGCTGACTTTTTAAATGTCATCTCGCCGCTTGAGCTGTCAGATAAATCCTGTGTTATATTCTCGAGGGCGCGCGCATTTTCCTTTAAATCAATGGCGTACTTCTGCGCAGCACTTGATAAGTCAAGCTTGTATACAGGAGTCTGGCTGTTAATCTTGACTACCTTGCTGTATGTGTTTTTAAGCTGTGATTTGGTATGGGTATCATACTTTGAATTCGTTCTATGTCCGTACTGGGACAAGTAGTAGCTATATACACTACTGATCATAACAGTCACCTCCTTGTCTGTATAATCAATCTGTACAATTATCTATTGTATGTATGTGAAGTGTATCACATAATATTTATCGGCATATGCAAGACACCGCATAATAACAGGAAGTCCATTTCCTGAAATGATGTGCGGATTGAATGTGTATCAATAATGCATCGTACCAGATAAATATCTATTCTTATTTTATAAGTATAATGCTGATTTTGCAATCCCTTTATGGTAAAATTTTATAACAAAAATTTGTTGAAGTATTACATAAGAATTGGTTATATTTATATATTCTGATGCAAGGGTAAAAGGTCAGAAATGGGGCTGTGACCGTTCGATAAGACTTTTAAACGTTACATCATATTATAAATCATATTATAAAAAGAAATAAAAGTTATAAAATTAATAACAAATGGGTTGACGGATTGTTGGATAATGTGATATATTAGGCTGGCTATGGAAGCGGTCTTTTTTTTATGCCCTGATTTGACCCAACAGTTCAGAGCGTAGGAAAAAACCAATTGGTGTTAATAACACCTGCAAAATAAATAATTGGAGGTGGAAGTTGTGCGAGTAAAGATAACATTGGCATGTACAGAGTGTAAACAGCGCAATTACAACATGACTAAGGAAAAGAAAGCCCATCCAGACAGAATGGAAACTAAGAAGTATTGCAAGTTCTGTAAGTCACACACATTACACAAGGAAACAAAGTAATTAGTATCAGTGAGGTATTAAGATGAGTGAAGCTGTTAAGACAAAGAAACAGAAAAAGAGCTGGTTCAAGGGACTTAAGGCAGAGTTCTCTAAGATCATTTGGCCAGACCAGAAATCACTTACAAAGGAAACCATCGCTGTATTGGTTGTATCCGTATTATTAGGTGTAATTATTTCAGTTGTGGACTTGATTGTTCGCTTTGGAATTGAATTCATTGTAAAGTAAGGAAAAGGTGATCAGATGGACGAAGCAAAATGGTATGTGGCTCATACTTATTCTGGCTATGAGAATAATGTAAGGGTTAATATCTTAAAGACAGTTGAGAACAGAAATCTTCAGGACCAGATCTTTGATGTGCTTGTGCCGGTTGAGACGGTAGTCGAAGTTAATAACGGCAAGCCAAAGACAGTTGAGAGAAAGATATTCCCAGGTTATGTCTTTGTAAAGATGGTTATGAATGATGACAGCTGGTATGTTGTCAGAAATACCAGAGGTGTAACGGGGTTCGTTGGTCCTGGATCTAAGCCAGTGCCATTATCTCCAGCTGAGGTTAAATCATTCGGAATCGATGATGAGAATGGTTCAGTTGAAGAATCTAAGCCAGTGGTAGAATTCGCTGGTAAGGTTGGTGATCAGATTCAGATTCTTTCAGGTGCATGGGAGAATACAGTTGGACAGATCACAAGCATTAATGAGGGCAAGCAGTGTGTCACTATTAATGTTGAAATGTTCGGTCGTGAAACACCGGTCGAAGTTGACTTCACAGATGTGAAGGTACTGTAATCAAGGTGATAATCGGTCTGACAGGCTGTTAAAGTAGTGAACAGCTTGCTTGATGTGTGTTATTTACCTGTGGGAGGCTTAATAGCCGCCATAAACCACATTTATAATTAGGAGGTGCCACAAATGGCAAAGAAAGTAACAGGTTATATTAAATTACAGATTCCTGCCGGCAAGGCTACACCAGCTCCACCAGTTGGTCCAGCACTTGGTCAGCATGGTGTTAACATTGTAGAATTTACAAAGCAGTTTAATGCAAAGACAGCAGATCAGGGTGACTTAATCATCCCTGTAGTTATTACAGTTTATGCTGATAGAAGCTTCAGCTTCATCACAAAGACTCCACCTGCTGCAGTTCTTCTTAAGAAGGCTTGCAACATTAAGTCAGGTTCAGGTGTTCCTAACAAGACTAAGGTTGCTACAATCAAGAGAGCTGAAGTTCAGAAGATTGCTGAACTTAAGATGCCAGATCTTAATGCAGCTTCTATCGAAGCAGCTACATCTATGATCGAAGGTACTGCTAAGAGTATGGGTATCGTTGTAGAAGACTAATTCTAAACGAATCTGTAACTACTGTAATTGATTTTAATGATTAATTACTTTCAATTGATTATTAGAGATTTCATAGAAGAACATGCGGAGTGATTAATCCTATAATTATCCGGGATTGTTCAATATGTGGGAGGAAAGATAGAATCCTTCCGATAATACCACTAGGAGGTTTATAATGAAAAGAGGAAAGAAATACGTAGAGGCAGCCAAGAATATTGACCGCCAGACATTATATGAAGCAGCTGAAGCAGTTTCTTTAGTAAAGAAGAGCGCAGTTGCAAAGTTCGATGAGACTATCGAAGCTCATATCAGAACAGGTTGTGATGGACGTCACGCTGAGCAGCAGATCAGAGGAGCTGTCGTTCTTCCACACGGAACAGGTAAGACTGTTAAGGTTTTAGTATTTGCCAAGGGCGCTAAGGCTGATGAAGCTGAAGCAGCTGGAGCAGATTTCGTTGGTGGCGAGGAACTTATTCCTAAGATCCAGAACGATAACTGGTTTGATTTCGATGTAGTTGTTGCTACACCTGATATGATGGGCGTTGTTGGTCGTCTCGGACGTGTACTCGGACCTAAGGGCTTAATGCCAAACCCTAAGGCTGGTACAGTTACTATGGACGTAACAAAAGCTGTTAATGATATTAAGGCTGGTAAGATCGAGTACAGACTTGATAAGACTAATATCATTCACGTGCCAATTGGTAAGGCTTCATTCACAGAGGAGCAGTTATCAGACAACTTCCAGGCTATTATGGATGCAATCGTTAAGGCTAAGCCATCTTCACTTAAGGGTCAGTATTTAAAGAGTGTTGTTCTTACAGCAACTATGGGTCCTGGTGTTAAGGTTAGCACAGCTAAGTATGTTGGCTAATATTTTTTGTAACATATTTTGTAAAAACGGTTGACAACCTATATATTATGATAGTATACTATCAGCTGTGTGTGGCTTTTCATGCACAAAGTGAAAGTTATATTTCACATTTTGCCTAAGACAGCAGGTCCCGAAAGGGTTAAAGGTAATACGCCTACCGAGGACAGACTTGTATTTCAGAATGTGTCTGTTTCATATGTCTTTATATGCTTTTTGGTATGTAAAGCTTATGGGATTACAGCGATTATTCTGAGGTATGTTTATCAGTTTATTCAGTCCTTCTGTCGCAGCGGCAGGAGGGCTTTTTTGATAGCCTGATACATTGTACGTCTGGGCAGAATATTATCTGGAAACAGATATTAATCTAACAGGAGGTAAATATTCATGGCAAAAGTAGAACTTAAGCAGCCTATCGTAGACGAAATCAAAGCAAGCTTAGAAGGCGCTCAGGGCGTTGTGGTAGTTGACTACCGTGGCTTAACTGTTGAGCAGGATACTCAGCTTCGTAAGCAGTTAAGAGAAGCTGGTGTTGTTTACAAGGTTTATAAGAATACTTTAGTAAAGAGAGCAATCGCAGGTACAGAATTCGAGCCAATGACAGAAGTTCTTGAAGGACCTAACGCTATTGCAATCTGCAAGGAAGATGCTACAGCTCCAGCAAGAGTTTTAGCTAACTTTGCTAAGACAGCAGATGCACTTGAACTTAAGTGCGGTGTTGTTGAAGGTACTTACTATGATGCTACAGGAATCGCAGCTATCGCAAGCATTCCTTCAAGAGATGAACTTCTTGCTAAGTTCCTTGGAAGCATCCAGTCACCTATTACAAACTTTGCTCGTGTTATTAAGCAGATCGCTGAGAAGAACGAAGAGGTTGCATAATTACGCGGCATAACAATGTAACAAAGATTATCGACGGATATATTCTTATGAGTTAAAATGTAATCGAAAGGTTTATCTGTCTATGGAATATATAACGAAACTTAATTAAAGACTATTAAAAGGAGATTATAATAATGACTACACAGGAAATTATCGAAGTTATTAAAGGTTTATCAGTATTAGAATTAAACGATTTAGTTAAAGCATGTGAAGAAGAATTTGGTGTTTCTGCAGCAGCTGGTGTTGTTGTAGCAGCAGGTGCAGGCGCAGGCGCTGCAGCTGAAGAAAAGACAGAGTTTGACGTTGAGCTTACAGAAGCTTGCGCTAACAAGGTTAAGGTTATCAAGGTTGTTCGTGAAATCACAGGTCTTGGCTTAAAGGAAGCTAAGGAAGTTGTTGATGGCGCTCCTAAGGTTGTTAAGGAAGCTGCTTCTAAGGAAGAAGCTGAAGAAATCCAGAAGAAGCTTGAAGCTGAAGGTGCTAAGGTTACTCTTAAGTAATTTGACTCCTGATTGGATTGATGCAGGCGGATGTATAATGCCGGCATAGAGTAATGATATATTCAGGACAATATTTGTCTTTGAATACATTTATAATTAATTTCTTGTTGATTATGAATGGCTATAATTATTAATATGGCAATATGATGAAAAAACACTTGATTTTTTGACTTATATTTGGTATATTATGATAAATGTGAAAAAGTTCCAGTTGTTTTATTGACAGCTGGGGCTTTTTTTGCTATTATGGATAATGCACTATTATGGTATGGTGTGCGTAGTTTTTGCACTCATATCGATAATGTAATAAATTAATGTAAAGAAAACTAAGGGGTGAAACGTCAATGGAGAAAAACAGAATACGTCCAGTAAAGTCAGGCAAAGCGATGCGTATGAGTTTCTCAAGACAGAAGGAAGTTCTTGAGATGCCTAACCTTATTGAGGTACAAAAAGATTCTTACCAGTGGTTTTTAAATGAAGGCTTAAAAGAGGTCTTTAACGACATCTCTCCAATTGCAGATTACAACGGAAGACTCAGTCTTGAATTCGTTGATTTTGCATTATGTGAGGAGGAGAGAAAGTACTCTATAGAAGAGTGTAAGGAAAGAGATGCTACATATGCAGCTCCACTCAAGGTACGTGTAAGACTTCATAACAAAGAGAATGAAGATATCAGTGAACATGAGATCTTCATGGGTGACCTTCCTTTGATGACTAAGACCGGTACATTTGTAATTAACGGTGCAGAACGAGTTATAGTCAGCCAGCTGGTACGTTCACCTGGTATTTACTATGATATACAGAAAGATAAGTATGGAAAGATATTCCTGTACAGTGCTACTGTTATTCCTAACAGAGGTGCATGGTTAGAGTATGAAACAGATGCTAACGATGTGTTCTATGTTAAGGTTGACCGTAACAAGAAGGTTCCTATAACAGTTCTTATAAGAGCACTTGGTTTCGGAACTAATGCAGAGATTATTGACATATTTGGTGAGGAGCCTAAGCTTCTTGCAACTATGGAGAAGGATACTTCTACTAACTATCAGGAAGGTGTTCTTGAACTTTATAAGAAGTTAAGACCAGGAGAACCATTATCAGTAGATAGTGCTGAAGCACTTATCTCAGGAATGTTCTTTGATCCTAGAAGATATGACCTTGCAAGAGTAGGCCGTTATAAGTTTAATAAGAAGCTTTCTTTCAGAAACAGAATCGCAGGACACGTTCTCGCAGAAGATGTTGTTGATGGCAATGGTGAGGTTATCGCTAAGGCTGGTGATAAGCTTACAAGAGAAACAGCAGAACAGATTCAGAACGCTGCTGTACCTGCTGTATTCTTAAAGGCAGAGTTAAAGGCTGCTGATGGTTCTGTAAACGAAAGAGTAGTTAAGATATTATCTAACCTTGCTGTAGATATTACTAAGTGGGTTGATATTACAGAGGAAGAAGCTAAAGAACTTGGAGTTAATGAGTATGTTTATTATCCGGTTCTTTCACAGATATTAGCAGATAATGAATCGCTTGAGGATATCAAGGATGCTATAGAAAAGAATGTGGCAGATCTTATTCCTAAGCATATCACAGTTGAAGATATACTTGCATCTATTAACTATAATATGCATCTTGAATATGGTATTGGCACTAAGGATGATATTGATCACCTTGGTAACAGACGTATTAGAGCCGTAGGAGAACTTTTACAGAATCAGTTCAGAATCGGTATTTCAAGAATGGAAAGAGTTGTGCGTGAAAGAATGTCAACTCAGGATTTAAGTGGTATATCACCACAGTCACTTATTAATATTAAGCCTGTAACAGCAGCTATTAAGGAGTTCTTTGGTAGTTCACAGCTTTCTCAGTTCATGGATCAGAATAACCCATTGTCTGAGATTACACATAAGAGACGTCTTTCAGCACTTGGTCCTGGTGGTCTTTCAAGAGATCGTGCAGGTTTCGAGGTTCGAGATGTACATTATACACATTATGGTAGAATGTGTCCTATCGAGACACCTGAAGGTCCTAACATTGGACTTATCAACTCTCTTGCATCTTATGCAAGAATCAATGAATATGGCTTCGTGGAAGCTCCATACCGTATAATTGATAAGTCAGATCCTAAGAGTCCTAGAGTAACTGATGAAGTACGTTACTTTACAGCTGATGAGGAAGATGATTACCATGTAGCACAGGCTAACGCTGAGATTGATGAAAACGGATATTTTGTTAAGAATTCAGTATCAGGACGTTACAGAGAAGAAACTTCCGAGTTTGACAAGAGTATGATAGATCTTATGGATGTTTCGCCTAAGATGGTCTTCTCAGTAGCTACATCTATGATACCTTTCCTTCAGAACGATGACTGTACACGTGCCCTGATGGGTTCTAACATGCAGCGTCAGGCAGTACCTCTTCTTATGACAGAGGCTCCAGTTATCGGTACAGGTATAGAGAATAAGACAGCATGCGACTCAGGTGTGTGTGTTGTTGCAGAAGAAGATGGTGTTGTTCTTTCTTCAGAATCTAACAGGATTCTTGTAAGAGAGACAAGCGGTAAGGTTCATGAGTACAAGCTTACTAAGTTCTCAAGAAGTAACCAGAGTAACTGCTATAACCAGAGACCTATTGTTTTCAAGGGTGATGAGGTTAAGGCAGGAGATGTTATTGCTGATGGTCCATCAACATCTAACGGAGAAATAGCTCTTGGTAAGAACCCTCTTATCGGTTTCATGACATGGGAAGGTTACAACTACGAGGATGCTGTTCTTCTTAGTGAAAGATTAGTAAGAGATGATGTGTATACATCTATCCATATAGAAGAATATGATACAGAAGCAAGAGATACTAAGTTAGGACCGGAAGAAATCACAAGAGATCTTCCTTCAACAGGTTCTGATGCAGTTAAGAATCTTGATGAGGATGGTATCATACGTATCGGTGCAGAAGTAAGAGCTGGTGATATTCTTGTTGGTAAGGTTACTCCTAAGGGAGAAACAGAGCTTACTGCTGAAGAAAGACTTCTTAGAGCTATCTTTGGTGAGAAAGCAAGAGAAGTAAGAGATACTTCACTTAAGGTTCCTCATGGTGCATATGGTATTGTTGTAGGCGTTAAGGTGTTTACAAGAGAGAATGGAGATGAATTAGCTCCTGGTGTTAACAAGAATGTCCGTATCTACATCGCACAGAAGAGAAAGATTTCTGTTGGTGATAAGATGGCTGGTCGTCATGGTAACAAGGGTGTCGTTTCAAGAGTACTTCCAGTAGAAGATATGCCATTCCTTCCAAACGGACGTCCACTTGATATAGTGCTTAACCCACTGGGTGTGCCTTCACGTATGAACATCGGTCAGGTTCTTGAGATTCACTTAAGTCTTGCTGCTAAGGTATTAGGCTTTAACGTAGCAACACCTATTTTCGATGGTGCTAACGAGAATGATATTATGGATACACTGGATATGGCTAATTC
>JBNMGS010000044.1:0-8984 GCA_050872365.1 Lachnospira sp. | reverse complement strand
CTCATATCCTGAGCATCTGCACAGATTTCCTGAAAGAAACTCCTTTATCTGTGATTCATCAGGATAAGTATTCTGTCTAAAAAGTGCTAGTGCATTCATAACAAAACCCGGATTACAGAAACCACATTGCTCCGCACCCTGATCAGCTATAAATGTAACGAATTCCGAAGCCTCCTCCTGAAGTCCTTCAAGTGTTGTAACACTGCATTTGTCTGCTCTTACAGCAAGAACCGAACATGAAAGCACCGGTTTATCATCTAAAAATACCGTACACAGTCCACAGTTAGAAGTTTCACAGCCACACTTCACGCTATAACACCCATGCTCCCTTACAAAATCATAAAGAGTCATATCACAGGCAACATCTGCTTTGACAGACTTTCCATTTAACTTAATATCTACTAACATATATTCTCCAATCTAAGTACCTCATTATCATTATGTCTGATTCTCATATTTTGTCTTTTCATGTATCAGATTTACGTTAAAATAGACGTGTATTTTCTAATACCATGAATAATGTACAAAACATATTTACGAATTTACCATATATTTTTATGATTTATATACAGCATCCAACGCCCTTTTTACAAGGACTCCAACCAGATGACTTCTATATGCAGCACTTCCACGCATATTACTTTCTGTTGGGACATTCTCACATGCATATCTTACAAATGCTTCGATATCTGCCTCATCTATCTTATCTTTAGCGCTGCCATCTTTATTTTTAAGAATGTTCTCTTCATCATTAACAATTATTGCTCTTGCTGGTCTTGCACCAATACATATATTGCATTCTCCTGAATCGCCGAATCTAACACCGGCGCACGTAAGCACAGGAAGATCTGTCTCTGTGATTCTTACTGCTTCATAAAACATCTTTACCGGTCTTTTCTTGACTATAATGTTTACAAGAATATCCCTGTTATAACTTTCCCTGGCATATTCTTCCATAGGTATGATTCCACCCTTATAAAGCTCCACATATGAATCCATACCTATCAACAATGTAAGTACATCTGAAAATCCATACCTTCCGTATATGCTCCCACCAACGGTCGCAAGATTCCTGAACTGCACACCTACAATATGCCTTAAAGCTTCCTTAGCACATCCGTTGGTATAATTGTTAAAACCCTGATGTGTTTCTAACTGTCTTAATGTTGTCATGCATCCAATCTTAAACTCTGTATCTGACTCTTCTATCTTATCAAGACCAAGTCCTGACATATCAATCGCAGTATTGATTCTGTTATCACCCATGCGCATCCACATCATGCCGCCAATAATTCTGTTTGCCTTCTTCTGGTTAAGCTCGTAAGCTTCTTCAAGGCTTTGTACTTTCTTATAATTCTGTATACTAAGCATATAAACTCCAATCTCTCTTTAAGATACTTTTCACACTTATATCCTTAACTATACTGACTTGTAAAAGCCTTGTCAATCTGATAAAATTCACTCGCACACAATCTTTACTAACTATCAGGCATAACATTACTTTAAGCCGTTATAGCTTAATCTCTGTGTCTTAGTGCACATAGCACAAAACAGCTATGCGCAGAAATGTGTGCAGAAATGAGGATTAATATGAAAAATTTTAAAAGATTGACAACATTCTTTCTGGCATTGCTCATGCTTATATCAACCGTTGCATGCGGCACATCTGCCACAACTGAAAACACATCAC
The DNA here is from genome assembly GCA_050872365.1 of Lachnospira sp. Lineage (GTDB taxonomy): Bacteria > Bacillota > Clostridia > Lachnospirales > Lachnospiraceae > Lachnospira. Next base: position 7,294 of record JBNMGS010000044.1, on the reverse strand, counting down.
AGGCTACTACATCTGCTTTTGATGTAATGTCTCAGTTTAATGAAGTCAGCACAAGCTACCCACTTACTGTTACAGACCAGGCTGGCAGAACTATAACATTTGACAAAGCTCCTGAAAAAATAGCCTCTTCTTACTATATTTCCACAAGTCTTCTTATTGCACTTGGACTTAAGGATAAGCTTGTTGGAATTGAAGCAAAGGCTGATACAAGAAATATCTACAAGCTTGCAGCACCTTCAATAATAAGCCTTCCTAACATGGGAACTGCCAAGGAATTCAATACAGAAGCCTGTGTTGCCACATCTCCTGACGTTGTATTCCTGCCAATGAAGCTGAAGAAAGCTGCTGAAACTCTTGAAGGTCTTGGAATTAAAGCTGTTGTTGTTAATCCGGAAGACCAGTCACTCTTAAAAGAATGTATCGAGCTTGTTGGAAAAATAACCAATACATCTGGACGTTCAGAAGCTCTTAATAACTCAATCGATACATTTTTAGCTGATAATAAGTCAAAGCTAGCAGGCGAAAATACTCCTTTAGTATATCTTGCAGGTAACAGCTCTGTTCTTTCAACAGCAGGAAGTAAAATGTATCAGGATACATTACTTACCAATGCAGGTGGAAAAAATGCTGCCTCTGAGCTTACAGACACTTACTGGGCTAACGTTTCATACGAACAGATTCTGGCATGGAATCCTGATTATATAATAATTGCTGCTGATGCAACATATTCAATTGATGATGTTTTAAACGATGCTAATCTTGCTGATTGTAATGCTGTTAAGAATAAACAGGTTGTAAAGCTTCCTGATAATATAGAAGCCTGGGATTCTCCTGTACCAGCAAGTTTCCTTGGAAGCATCTATATTGCTTCTGTTCTTCATCCAGAAAAGGTTACTAAAGATTTCTATGAAGAATGTGTAACTAAATTCTATGAAAGCTTTTATGGATTCACACCTGCTAAATAAGGATAATATATGTTCAAAAATACTAACAACTACCGGAACAGAATTATACTTTTATCAGTCACACAGGCACTACTTCTTATTGTAGTGCTTATGTGGTCTGTTACTACCGGACAGTATCCTCTTTCATTAAAGAGTTTGCTGTCTGGTGATACTATGTCCATTATGGTCTTTAAAAGACTCAGGCTTCCGCGCGCCCTTATGGGAATTATAGGAGGCTTTGGTCTTTCAATATCCGGATTTATATATCAGATGATATTTAAAAATCCTCTGGCTTCCCCTGATATCGTTGGCGTTTCTTCTGGTGCAAGTGCCGGTGCTGCCTTTGCGATAGTTACATTTTCATCTATCGCCCCTGTTATATCAATGTCTGCATTTGCCGGTGCATTAATAACCCTTATAGTCACTCTGCTCGTTGCATATATCGTTCCAGGAAAAAACAGTTACACCATCGTACTCGCAGGTATAGCAATCCATTCTGTTGCGCAGACTATTCTTATGTTTCTTAAACTTGCCGCAGATCCCGAAAAACAGCTGGCATCTATTGAATATTGGATTATGGGCAGCCTAAACGGTATTTCAAAGGATAGCCTTATAATTCCATTTATCATAACGCTTACCGGCTTTATTATAATGGCTTTATTATACAGACAGGTTCTAATCCTTTCCACAAGTGAAGAAGAAGCTGTTTCACTTGGTGTCAACGTAGGTGTTCTGCGTTTTATCATACTAATGCTTGCAACCCTGATTGTATCATCCATAATATGTGTTACAGGTCTTATAAGCTTTATCGGCCTTATTGCACCTCATATTGCAAAATTACTCACTAAACGAAATGACCTATTCACATATATATCAAGTGGTCTTACAGGTGCTATCTTACTAACTCTGGCTGATATTCTGGCAAGAAGCGTATCTTCTTCTGAACTGCCTGTTAGTATATTCACATCACTTATTGGTGCTCCGTTACTTATAATCCTGTTAATAAAAGCTAATAAAAAGGAGGTTTTCTAATGTCCGATTTATTCAATTATACATTTTCAGCAACTGATGTATCCGTATATTACGGCAGCACCTGTGCCGTTGATAATGTCAGCTTTAACCTGTATGCAGGGCAGCTTAACGCTGTTATAGGCAACAATGGCTGCGGCAAAACATCTCTTATAAAGTCAATTATGAATCTTTTAAAGCATAGTGGATGCTGTAAACTCAACGGACTTATCCTTGAACATATGCCCATCAAAAAAAGGGCTGAAATGATAAGCTATATTCCACAAAGAAATAACATTTCCATAAGCATGACTGTGAGGGATGTATGTCTGCTTGGCTTCAATCCACATATGCAGCTGCTTGAAACATATAACAAAGAAATGGTGCAACGTGCAGATGATGCCATTGATATCGTGGGACTAAAAGGCTTGTATGATACAGACTTTCTAACTTTAAGCGAGGGACAGAAACAGTTATGTATTCTTGCTCGCACTATAATTGAGAATTCTAAACTGCTTCTTCTTGATGAACCTGACAGTGCACTTGATTTTGCCAACCGTCATATGTTAATGCAGCATATAAAAAATATTATTTCCGATGATAAATGTGCACTTATGTGTACTCATAGTCCTGAACTTGCGCTTGAATACTGTGACAACCTTCTTCTTATGAAAGATGGTAAAATCATTTCTACTATTAATACACATACAGACTCGCTTTCTGTAATTAATGAAAAAATGTCTCTTATATATAGCAGAATTAATGTTGTCGAATGTACTGACATTAACCATAAGATACACAGAGTTGTTGTAGCACTTTAAACTTATAAATTTTGTGTAGTGTCACCTGCGCAGACGGATGTACAAACGTTCTTTCAACAAATAACAGATGGGAAATTCAAGTTATCAATATTTAAGATTTATGGAGGCTTTATGGATAATTGCTATTTAGATGCTTTAGCTGTTATTAGATTGTTTAAAATGTCAGAAAAAAAACACCTTATTATTACTGGCAGTCGTGGAAGCGGTAAATCATACCTTTTAAACAACATATTAAAACATATATCCCGTTCATCTAATTCAAGTGATTCAGATGATATGACTTATACCTCTGAACCGGCATATATGTCTGATTTTTTCAATTTTAATATTAATTACTTACAAAGCAGAAGGACTGACAAACCAGAGGTTGTTATTAAATCTAATCTTATTGAAAACAATAAAGAATTCGTGATTGGCATACCACCAGCCAATCCATGTTCCCATGTATCCGATACGAAATCATCCTCACATCACTTATCAGGCTGCAAATCTAACGGTAATAATATGATTATAGTCCAGGATGGTTTTATTAATTGTGCTATTCCTGCCATTCAAAAGCATCTTTTAACATATAACGACAGCTTTTTTATTATTGATGAATTAGGATATCTGGAAAGCTCATGTGTTCCATTTCAGGAAAGCATAAAAAAACTGCTTGATAATTCCCGGGTTATAGCTGTCATCAGAAAACAATCCACAGAATTTCTTAATGGTATCAGAAACAGAAATGATATACTCTTAGTTGATATTGATAATCCTTTTGATTCTATTTCCTGTATCATTATGGCTTCCGGTATGTCATTACGCTTCGGTTCTAACAAGCTCTTAGCCAGCTTCAATAACCACACTCTCTTTGAAAATGCCATATCTTTAAGCCGTTTTGCAGACTTTGGCGAAACACTTGCCGTAACCCGCCATGATTCAGTTGTTCGTATATGTAAACGTGAGCATATACATTGTATAAAGCACGATATGCCTTATAGAAACGATATGGTACGCCTTGGTGTTTCCCATATTCTTAAAAATGCTCCTGTCAAAGAAAATACTTCTGAAAGTACTTTTGAAATCACTTTTGAAAACACTTTTGAAAACACTTATATATCTGGAAATTCCAGTCAGGAAGAATGCTTAACATCCCGGCATATGCCACAGGGAATTCTTTTTCTTCCATCAGACCAGCCTCTTATTTCGCATACAAGCCTGCAGCTTCTGTGTCTTGCTTTTATATACTATAACAGCAAGACTTTTTCCTGCCACGATAAGAATGGCAGAATATGCCGGCTTGCTTTTAATGATGTTCCTGGCTCTCCTGTAATATTTCCTGCCTGTTATTATGATGACCTTCTTAATCTTCCTCAGGGAAAAGGCGGTGGTTTTATTGCAAAAAAACATCCTGAACAGGTTATTTTAATACCTGCACAGGATGAATATGAACTATATGATATTGATACTCCTGACGATCTTAACCAGCTTTCACAGTATCTACATTGACTGATGCATCTGTATTTTCATTGCACACATTTAATTACAACTGTTTATTTTGCTGCAATATCTTCATTAACGGTTGTAGCTTCATCAGTTACAGCCGTTTCTTTTATTACAGCATTTGCGTTAATCTGAACATTATCTTCTGTCCTGGCAGCTTCTTTAACTGCCTTCTCATCTTTATCCTTAGGAAGGATTATATTGAGTAATATTGCCACAAATGCAGCTGGAACAATGCCTGACTCACCAAACATCAACTGTACAGCCTGTGGAGTATTGGCAAGAATTGCCGGGCTTACACCCATTCCATAACCTACTCCAAGTGCAACTGAAACAATAGAAAGTCTTCTCGCATTCAGTGGCTCCTTAGTAATAAGCTGGATACCGCTTACAATGATAGATGAAAACATCATAACTGCGGCACCACCAAGTACAGACTGTGGCATTATTGATATCAATGCTCCAAGCTTGGGAATAAGTCCACACAATATAAGGAATACAGCTCCAGATGCAAGTGCAATTCTGTTAACAACCTTAGTCATGGCAACAAGACCTACATTCTGACTGAATGATGTATTAGGCAGTACACCAAATATAGCTGCAAGAGTTGAACCTAAACCATCACACATAACACCACCGGAAAGCTCTCTATCTGTTGCTTCTCTTCCTACGCCACCTACCATAACTCCGGATATATCTCCGACAGTTTCTACTGCTGTTACAACGAACATTACAAGTACTGGAAGTATTGCTCTTAAGTCAAATACAGGCTTAACTGGCATAAACTTAGGAATCGCAAACCACTTAGCTTCTGCTACTTTATTCCAGTTTAATACCCACGACTTAGTATATTCTACACCATCAGCAGTAACTGCTGTATGAGGAAGTACAAAGCCCATGATAAATGCAACTATATAGCCGACTATAATTCCAACAAGAATAGCTGATGAGCTAAGATATCCCTTTGTCCAGTGCTTGACGAACAATATAACAATAAGTACTACAAATGCAAGAAAAAGATTCTCTAAAGAACCAAAATCTTTAGCCGAACTTCCTCCACCAAATGAATTGATACCTACTGATATAAGTGAAAGTCCAATAGACAAAACTACTGTTCCTGTTACAACAGATGGGAAAAACTTTCTTAAAGGCTTTATAAATGCTCCAAGCACGGTTTCAAACAGACCACCTATAATAGATGCTCCCATAATAGCACCATAAGCCAGTATTCCACCGCCCATGACCTTAGTTACACTACTGAATACTCCGATAAATCCAGAGCTTGTTCCCATAATAATAGGTACTTTACCACCAACAGGTCCAATTGAAAACAACTGGATAAGTGTTACAATACCAGCTATAATCATTGCATTCTGTAAAAGAGCAACCTGAATGGATGCATACTCACTTCCTGCTCCAATACCACATGCTCCTGTTATAATAAGAAGTGGTGTAAGATTACCGACAAACATCGCCATTACATGCTGAAGTCCAAGTGGTATTGCCTGCTTTAATGAAAGCTTACCATTAAAATCATATGCTTCTGGCATAAGTTCCTTTATTTTTTTCATATATCCTCCAGTAACTTGTTCTACTTTTTTATACTGTTATATTACACTGTTATATTACAATGCCCGAGTCTAAAGATATTTGCCCTGACTTATGTACAAGATTTACCACCTTGCCAGGTGCTTCTTATACTTTACGAAAAGGTCTAAAAGAAATCTCTGTACCAGCACAGATTTTCTTTTAGACCTTTTTGTCCCGTATGGATTATTGCTTTCGCATATTATCTCTATCTCTGTACATCAAATGAAGCATTATTCATAAGTCTCTTAATCTGATCAACACTTGTTATGTTAGTATCACCTCTGATAGCATGCTTCATTACTGAAGATGCAACAGCGAAGTTAACGATATCTTCATGCTTCCAGTCATTCTGCATAAGTGCATAGATAAGACCAGAAGAGAACGCATCTCCGCCACCAACTCGGTCTACTATTTCAAAGTTAAGTGTCTTACTTTCATAAGTCTTTCCATCTGCATAGTAGAAAGCCTTAAGAGAATTGTTACTTCCTGAATGAACATAACGAACTGTTCTGGCAATGGCTTTCATATGATACTGCTCATCGATAGCCTTGAATACTCTGTCCATATCCTCAAAAGAAGGATCCATAGTAAGTCCATCTTTAACATCTGTTCCATCTGCATTGTATACATGAATAGGTTCAATACCTATAAGTACATCAACATATGGGAGATACTTGCTGAGTACATCTCTTGCTGTCTCAAAAGACCATAATGTACTTCTGAAATTAGGATCAAAGCTGACTGTAAGTCCAAGCTTCTTAGCTGCCTTTATAGCCTTGTCTATAAGACGACGGCAGTTATATGAAAGAGCTGGTGTTATACCGCTTAAGTGTAACCAGTCATAATCCTTTAAAATATTTTCAAAATCTACATCCTTATAATCATATTCAGCAAATGCTGAGCTTCCTCTATCATATATTACCTGTGAAGGTCTTACTGAAACACCCTCTTCAAGATAGTAAAGTCCCATTCTTCCGTCAGACTTAATGATGTGCTTAGTATGTACATCGTTAGCCTTAAGATAGTTAATACAAGACTTACCTAGATCTGTGTTAGGTAATACAGTAAAAAATGTTGAATCAACACCAAGATTAGCTAAAGAAACTGCTACGTTTGCCTCAGCTCCACCATAATTAACGATGAAATTGTGAGTTGTAACGATTTTCTCATAGTTAGGTGGTGATAATCTTAACATCAATTCGCCGATTGCTATGAACTTCATATGTGCCTCCATCTATCATTAAACTTTTTAACCTGATATTAAGTAATATTTATTTATGCAGGCAATAAAGCTCTTTTTATTGCTCTGTTCATCAAAAATAATACTCCATTAAATGATACTACTTATTACGTTAAAATGCAATCTGTATTTGTGGGTTAAAATTGAGAAGGACCCCAGATAGCGGCAACTATCTAGGGTCCATTTGTGTATCGCTTGTATATAAT
>JBNMGS010000043.1:0-9043 GCA_050872365.1 Lachnospira sp. | reverse complement strand
TAATTAAGTGGGCTAAAAAAGTCTTTTTCTGCAAGAAGTAACGACTTTTTATACTTTTGACACTTACATCATATTAATATTTAAAATATAAAATATGACGGATTAGTTGTAAGATTATAAGTAACATAACAGGCGGGTATCTGTGTACAGCAGGTGGCCGCCTATTTTTAAGATTAATGAAAGGAAATGCTGGTAATAATATTTTACGATTGAAGAAAGAAAATATAGATAATAAACTCCAGCTGGTAAATGATATAGAATGATTACAAGTACAAGCAGCTCGCAGGTCAAGCATATAGTGAATTTACAGAAGAAGTCAAAGCTAAGAAAGGAAGAAAAACAGTTTGTTGTTGAGGGTGTAAAGATGGTGTCTGAAGCACCCAAAGACAGACTTGTAAAAGTATATGTATCCGAAACATTTAAGGCTGATAACGAGGAATTTCTTAAAAAGATGAATTATGAAGCATTAGGAAAAGATATTCTTGAGGTTGTGTCAGATAATGTGTTTATCCGTATGTCAGACACACAGACACCACAGGGAATAATGGCTGTTGTTAAGATGTCAGAGATTACTATTGAAGATATGTTTGGAAGAGATATGCCTATAAACAGCATGAATGGTAAGAACGATATCAATAACAATGCTGATAGCAAAGAAGATAATAGTAAAAATGATAACAGCAAAAATGATAATAGCGGTAATTCCAGCAATACAATACAGCCATTATTGCTTATACTTGAGAATCTTCAGGATCCCGGCAATCTTGGTACAATTATAAGAATGGCAGAGGGAGCTGGTGTTACAGGTGTTATTATGAGCAGTAACACAGTAGATATATACAATCCTAAGACTATACGTTCAACTATGGGTTCATTATATCGTGTGCCGGTTATATATGTAGACGATATATGCGAGGCTGTAGAAGAATGTAAACAAAAAGGCGTAAAACTGTATGCAGCTCATCTTAAGGGTACTGATAACTATAATCAGAAAGATTATACACAGCCAACAGCATTTATGATTGGCAATGAGGGAAACGGACTCACAGATAAGCTTACAGCTAAGGCAGATGAATTAGTAAGAATTCCTATGCAGGGAAAAGTTGAATCCCTCAATGCTGCCATAGCATGTACTATATTGACATATGAGGCAGTAAGACAGAGATTATAATACTGAAAATAATTTGTACTGAAAATAATTTGTACTGAAATTTATTTGTACTGAAATTTATTTCAGTATTATGCATGAATGTGCAATAAAATTGTTATGGAAGGTCCGAAGATTAATAATTCTTAAATCATCATAATCCGACAGTTTATTTCAAGTATACAACCTTAAGTTAATAAATATTTTATAATTATAAACTGGATAATATTGTCTGTAAACCGCAGAAGTATGCACTTCTGCGGTTTTTTGTAACAAATTTGACAAAACAGCTTAACTTTGCTATTATACTTTCGTAACAAAATGTAACAATTCTGTAACATTTTGTAGGCGCATTTAACAACTTGTGCCGGAAAGGGAAAAACTTTATGAAACTTAGAAGTAGCAAAGCTGCTTGTTGTTTAGGAGCTACACTGGTAGTGATGATGATGCCGGTGCTTCCGAAAGTAACAGACGCGAAACCTACCTATGAGCAACACGAAAGTACAATTACTGATACCGAGATCAGAGTTGCATCATACGCAGCCAATGTTGAAGAAACAGTATTAACAGTACAGAAAGAAACAAAAGGCCAGATGCATGACAAAGCGCTTGCGATTACAGATCCTTACCTTGATGTATATCAGGGAATGGGTTCAGATTCAGAGGTTGTCGGACGACTTTACAAGAACACAGAGGTAGATGTGTTAGAGATAAGTGAAGGATGGACTAAGATAAGCTCTGGTAATTGTGAAGGTTATACTAAAACGGCAGTTCTCCTGTTTGGTCAGGAAGCAGATGCGATTGAAGCTTCGTTAGATGAGGAAGATATCCTTACAGGATATACACTTGAAGAAGCAGAGGCTAAGGAAGCTGAAGAAGAAGCAGCTAGAATAGCCGAAGAAGAAAGAATCGCAGCCGAGGCTGAAGCAGCAAGAAAAGCTGAGGAAGCCAAAGTACAGTCGATTATATCAAACACTATATCTGGAACAGATATAACATATAATCCTACGATGAGCGTGAGTGATGAAGAATTATATCTTCTTGCATGTATCATTGACTGGGAGGCTAATGGCGAGCCATACGAAGGTAAGCTTGCAGTAGCCAATGTGGTATTAAACAGAGTCAGAAGCTCTAAGTACCCTAATTCAATATCTGGTGTAATATATCAGAAATCCCAGTTCTCCGGAGTATCGGATGGAGCAGGTAGTCCATCAGCGAAATTCCAGAACAGAATCAACAGCGGATTACGTTCACAGGCATGTATGGATGCCGCAGTTGAAGCATTATCAGGACATAACAATATCGGCGGATATACATCATTCAGAATGATATCTGTAGCGAATATGTCATCTATGTCCAGCTATGTTATTATAGGGAATCATGTATTTCACTAGAATTAAGAAAATAACATAATATGCCATGATTGTGTGTCAGGTTTAATATGATGAATTAAGCTAAGAACAAGGATGATGGCAAAAAATACAGTTTAATCAATTAGTGTAGGAATGATGACTTACACTTTCACCGAATAGTATTAAACTTATAGGATAAACCATACAGGCTTGCATATGTCAGCCTGTATGGTTTTTTGTTATTTTTTGCTTTTTTTCAACAAGCTCCTTATTTGGATGTTTTAGCTGCTTATTTGGATGTTTCATATATTCATGTAATACATCAGGATAATTAAAATATTTACTCAATGTGTTGTGGATATTTTGTATATTTTGTTATATATACTAATACTGTTAGTATTTTATTACATATGTTAATACTTGTATTTATAAATTAAATGAGATAAAATATATTCTATGTTTCGCGCAGGATTAGTGCAGGAGCGCACGTAGCACAGATTCAATGTTATGCGAAGAAGTAAAGAATATTAATGAAAATACATTTTGATGCAAGAAAGTAAAAGATTAAAAAGCAGTTTGTGCTCGCACGATAAGGCTTTTGACACTAACATCATAATATATGAGATTATTAAGTTACAAAGAAGTGTGCGCAGAAATGGAGACTATTATGAATCTTAAAGGCAGGGATTTTTTAACATTAAAGGACTATACACCAGAGGAGATAGAATATCTTATAGAGCTTGCAGCGAAGCTTAAGAAAATGAAAAAAGATGGTGTTGTAGAACAGCCACTTCTTGGAAAGAATGTTGCACTTATATTTGAGAAAACAAGTACACGTACAAGATGCTCATTTGAGGTAGCAGCACACGACCTTGGTATGGGTGTTACATATCTTGATCCTAAGGGTTCACAGATAGGAAAGAAAGAGAGCATAGCAGATACTGCAAGAGTTCTTTGTACTATGTTTGAAGGTATTGAATACAGAGGATTTGGACAGGAAATAGTAGAAGATCTTGCAAAGTATTCATCAGTTCCTGTATGGAATGGACTTACTAACGAATATCACCCAACACAGATGCTTGCAGATATGCTCACAATAAAAGAAAAGCTTGGAAGATTAAAGGGTGTTAAGTTTGTATACATGGGCGATGCAAGATATAACATGGGCAATTCACTTATGATAGTATGCTCTAAGTTAGGATTACATTTTACAGCATGCACTGCCAGGGAATATTTTCCTAACGAAGAACTTGTTAACCAGTGTAAGGAATGGGCTAAGGAAAGCGGAGGCTCAGTAACACTTACAGAGGATGTAGAAAAAGGTACTAAGGGAGCAGAAGTGCTTTATACAGATGTATGGGTATCTATGGGAGAGCCTGATGAAGTATGGAATGAAAGAATTAAAGCATTACTTCCATATCAGGTTAATAAAAAGGTTATGGATAATGCAGACAAGAATGCTATATTTATGCACTGTCTTCCAGCTTTCCACGACCTTAAGACAACTATCGGCAAGGAAATACACGACAAGTTTGGTCTTGATGAGATGGAAGTTACAGATGAAGTATTTGAATCAGAACAGTCAGTTGTATTTGATGAGGCTGAGAACCGTATGCATACAATAAAGGCAGTTATGGCAGCTACACTTGGTGCATACTAAGATGCTTATAGTAAGTTCAGACCTGATATATCAATAATGCAAGGTTAAAACAATGAGATATCAGGTATTTTATATTTTACATAGATATCAGGATTGCGCAGATTAGCACAGAAATGAGGAGTAATATGTATTATACAACAAGTGGTTCATACAAAAAGACAAAGATGATTATAGATTATACGAACGTTGTTCTTACAGTTGCAGCTACAGTAATATTTATTATTGTATTGTTCTTAAGAAGCAGAAGTGGAATATTGTTTCCAATAGAGTTTCTTCTTGGAACAATAGTTAACGCACTTACATCTGTAAAGCATTTTATTAATGGTAATAAGGTAGCTGGTCTTATAATTGCAGTTGTGGCTGTAATGCTTGCTATTATGACAGTTGTCACAGCACTTATTGTTTTATAAAATGTTGTGACATAATGTTAGCGGTTGTTAGTGCCTGTATGATAAAATCTTTGATTTTGTTTTCTGGCAACAGGAATGAGATGAAAGGTCTCAAATACGGCTTTTACGGGTGCTTTAGGATTTTTAAGAGATTGCAGTGGATTCAGGTGGTATAAGTATATGAAATCAGAAATATTGCATCTGTTAAGGTGTGCAGATGATTATGTGTCAGGACAACAGTTATGTGAAGCATTTGGTGTTTCAAGGACAGCTGTGTGGAAAGTCATTAATCAGTTAAAGGAAGAAGGATATGTAATAGATTCTGTTCAGAATAAAGGTTACAGAATCATGGAATATCCCGATATAATAACAGCTTCTGAGCTAGAAAGCCTTTTGCTTGATGATAATGGAAATATGCAGGGAATATGCCAGCATATCAGGTATTTTGAAGAGACTGATTCTACCAATAACCAGGCAAAGCTTGCAGCAGAAAAGGATGCACCTGATGGTACACTTTTTGTAGCAGAGTGTCAGACAGGTGGACGAGGAAGAAGAGGAAGAACATGGGTATCACCTGCTGGAAGTGGTATATGGATGAGTCTCCTTTTAAGACCGGATATCAGTCCGGAAAGTGCATCCATGTTGACACTTGTACTTGCTGTTGCTATGGTTGAGGCTATTAATGAAGAGGTTTCGGATGCAAAGTGTTTTGTCAAATGGCCAAATGACATAGTAGTTAATAATAAAAAGATAAGTGGAACTCTCACAGAGATGAGTGCAGAGATGGAGCGTATACACTACGTGGTTATAGGCATAGGAATCAATGTTAATACAACAGATTTTGATGATTCTATAAAGGATATGGCAACATCTATATATCTTGAAACGGGAAAGAAAGTTAAGAGAAGCAATATAATAGCAGCATTTTCACATAGTTTCAAGAAACATTATGAAGAATTTCTAAAGACACAGGATCTTACTTTTCTTATAGACAGATATAACGAATTACTTATTAACAAGGGAAGAACTGTTAAGGCGATATATGCAGATAAGGAAATTATTGGTGAGGCTCTAGGAATCAATAAAAAAGGTGAACTTATTATAAAAACAGAGGATGGAAGTGAGATGACCATAAGAGCTGGTGAAGTCTCAGTGAGAGGATTGTACGGATATGTATGATAATAATGATAATGTAGTATTATGTGCTTCGAATTCTTATGAGAAGAAATACTATTTTAATCCGGATTTTGATAAGCTTCCGGAAGATATTAAAAATGAGTTAAAGATTATGTGTGTCTTGTTCACAGAAGAAGTGGGCGGCATATTAGATCTGGAGTTTGATGAGGATGGAACATTGTTGTTTAAGTCAACAGCAGACGAAGGAGATCTTTTATATGACGAGATAGCCTGTGGACTTCTTGTCAAAAAGAATCAGTATGAGAAAAGAGAACTTTTAGAGTCTCTGGAAATGTTTTATAAAGTGTTTTTCTTAGGACTTGACGGTTGATATTTTAATGGTTGTAAGCCATCGTATCTAAAGAAATATTAATAATTATGAAATAAAGTGTGTGTTGAAAGTAAAGGTATTTTATAGCAGGCAGAAACAATATTTTATACTTTTGACATTTACATTATAAATTTATAACAAATAAGCTTAAAAGAATAAGAATGAAAGGCTATAAAGTGTATATGAATATAGGTTCAGTTAATATAAAAACTCCTGTAGCCTTAGGACCAATGGCAGGTGTAACAGACCTGCCATTTCGTCTTTTGTGCAAGGAACAGGGATGTGGATTGTTGTATACAGAGATGGTGAGTGCCAAAGCTGTTTTGTATAATAATAAGAATACAGAAGAATTGTTAAAAACGGATCCTAAGGAACATCCGGTTGCAGTGCAGCTTTTTGGTTCGGACCCTGATATTATGGCAGATATTGCAAAAAGAATGTGCGAAAGAGAGTTTGACATAATAGATGTTAATATGGGATGTCCTGTTCCAAAAGTTGTTAATAATGGTGAAGGTTCTGCACTTCTTAAGAATCCACTTCTTGTGGGAAAGATAGTAGACAAGATGGCACATGCGATAGATAAGCCACTTACTGTAAAAATTCGTATAGGATTTGATGAAAGCTGTATTAATGCAGAAGAAATAGCATATATTATACAGGAATCCGGTGGGGCAGCAGTTGCTGTACATGGAAGGACAAGAAGCCAGTATTATTCAGGAAAAGCTGACTGGGATGTCATAAGAAGAGTTAAAGAAAAGGTCAGCATACCAGTTATTGGTAATGGTGATATACAAAGCGGTGAAGATGCAGCATGTATGCTTAAGGAAACCGGATGTGATGGTGTTATGATAGGAAGAGCGGCCCAGGGTAACCCATGGATATTCAGACAGGTCAAAGATTATCTTGAAACAGGAATAGTAACACCGGGTCCAACCATAGATGAAGTGGCTGATATGCTTATAAGACATTGTAATATGCTTGTTGAAACGAAGGGTGAGTATACAGCAGTACGTGAGATGAGAAAGCATTTTGCGTGGTATACAACAGGTATAAAGCATGCAGCGGCGCTAAGACATGAGGTTAACCAGGTGACCAGGCAGGAAGAATTTAATGAATTCGTGGAGAAGATACGAACATTGACATAAAAGTTTAGGTGAGATATAATATCTTGAACATTTTATCAGATGATGGTAATAATGTGAGTGCCGGAATTAAAAGAATTTTACAAGTATGGAATTTTGTAATTAAAAGTTTTACGTGTTCGCACAATTAACTTTTGGAATTTTGACCCTGGCATCATTATGTGGATATTTTAATGAATTTATTTATGGGAAAGGTGACGAACAATGGCAGAGAAGCAGTTACTTACAAAAAAGGGATATGAAGAAAGAGTTGCTTTACTTGAGCACTTAAAGGTTGATAGAAGAAAGGAAGTTGCCCAGAAGTTAAAGGAAGCAAGAGAACAGGGTGATCTTTCAGAAAATGCAGAATATGATGCAGCTAAAGATGAGCAGAGAGATATTGAAACACAGATTGCAGAACTTGAAGAGATTCTTAAGAATGCAGAAGTAATCCAGGATGATAATACAGATTCAGATGCTGTTAAGATGGAAAGTACAGTAGTACTTCATGATATTGAATTCGACGAAGATATTGAATATGTAATCGTTGGTTCTTCAGAGGCAGACAGCCTTAACAACAAGATATCTAATGAATCACCACTTGGAGCAGCGATGCTAGGAAAGAAAGTTGGAGATATCGTAAAGGTAGAAGCACCTATTGGTATGGTAGAATACAAGATTGTTTCTGTTAAGAACGACTAATAGTATGAAATATTAACTTGAAGTTCATATATACGTTTCATATATACGTTATGTTTATGATAATTTAACATAAATATTTCTATTGTTAAAGTTGGATTTGTATGACCACCAGGAGGCAGGTTATAAACTGTTGTGATGAAGTTATATGACTTAAGACGGTATTAGATTAAGAAGGAGAAAAAAAGTGGCAGATAATAAGAATCAGACACAGCCAGATGTTAATGAGCAGATTAAGGTAAGAATGGACAAGCTTGCTGCATTACAGGAAGCTGGTAAGGATCCATTTAAGATAACAAAGTATGATGTTACACATCATACAGATGAAATAAGAGCTATTTACGAAGCGCATGAAAAGGAGCTTCTTGGTGACAGACCAGCAGTTAATACTGAAGGTATGGATGAGCAGCAGGCAAGAGAAGCAGTTAATGCTGATTATAATGAGAGAAGAGCTATTATGGATGCTTCTCCTATAGAAGTAAGCTTTGCAGGCCGTATGATGTTTAAGAGAGTAATGGGAAAGGCATCTTTCTGTAACATCGCAGACCTTAAGGGCAGAATGCAGGCATACATTTCAAGAGATGCTATAGGTGATGAAGCTTATGCAGACTTCAAGAAGTCTGATATAGGTGATATATATGGTATAAAGGGCTTTATATTCAGAACTAAGACAGGCGAAATATCAGTACATGCAGAGGAAATTACACTTCTTTCTAAGAGCTTACAGGTACTTCCAGAGAAGTTCCATGGAATTACAGATACTGATATGAGATATCGTCAGAGATATGTTGACCTTATTATGAATCCTGAGGTTAAGGATACATTTGTAAAGAGATCACAGATTATCAAGGAAATCAGAAGATTCCTTGATGGAAGGGACTTTATGGAGGTTGAAACTCCAACACTTGTATCTAATGCAGGTGGTGCTGCTGCAAGACCTTTCGAGACACATTACAATGCACTTGATGAGGATGTTAAGCTTAGAATTTCTCTTGAGCTTTACCTTAAGAGACTTATCGTGGGCGGTCTTGAGCGTGTATACGAGATTGGCAGAGTTTTCCGTAACGAAGGTGTAGATACAAGACATAATCCTGAATTTACACTTATGGAGCTTTATCAGGCTTATACAGATTACTATGGAATGATGGACCTTACAGAGAACATGTTC
>JBNMGS010000042.1:0-9142 GCA_050872365.1 Lachnospira sp. | reverse complement strand
TCATCAATCAGATATGCAGCTTTTTCACGTAGATTGTTATTTTCCTTGAGTCTAATGACAAAGCCTCTTTGTTCAGCACTACTTTAAACACAGGATCATTGGTAAGTTCATCTGAAGCATTATCTTCAAAGTAACCGGCAATGATCATATATATCATCTGAAGAAGATTCTCCTTGTCAGTGTGATATCTAAATGATGCAGAATCATTGGTCTTAAAAGAATGACCAAAAAGTCTGTCAATGCCAATTTTACTTACAAATTCTTTGATAAGAAGTAAGCCTGCATCGGAGGATAAATCGCCTCCATCGAAATTAATTTTAATCTGCCTATTGCTTTCTAAAGCTAAGGTGTTTACAATACTCATAAAGGGCTCCTTTGTTGTAATTGTTAAGACGTTGAACACCTTAATTTTACCACAAATGGATGCTCTTTTTTCATTCACTTAATAAGTGAAAAGCAATATTCAATTAAAATATAGAAACTATGTGGCTTTCAAGCCGCTTTTACGGCATTGCCGTGAATAATTTAGGTTAAGTGTGTTAGTTTAAAAGCATATAGTATGATAAACGATTATATTAGCTAGAAAGTAAGCTTTAAATAATGTTTACAAAGAATATAATGGATGGGAATTTATATGGCAGATTCTAATATATTTGAACTCTGCAAGTAGTTTTTCTCCAGACAGATAAGGATAAAAATGTAGATATTTATTGACAATATATAGTGAATGTAATATTATATAAATATGGATAATATAAATAATAGATGCATACATGCGATAATTATGGTGATGTGATATGAGATTTGAATTAAAAAAATCTATGATAAATGACTATAAGTCATACCAATATTTACTAAAAATATACAATAATATTCCATATTGTAAAGATAAGGAAATTGTTTTGGATTTTTTTAGAACACAGAGATTTGAAAGTAATTTGATTGCCATATTATATTTAATAATAGATTTTGCAAGTGGGTATGGAAGAACTGTTAGTTTTTTTATGCCAGATAATAAGATATATGTTGGATATGAAGGAGCATATAAGTGCTTTAATTATTATGCCAACAAAAGTCATCGTAAATCGTTCTTTAAACCAAGATGTATAATTGGAAATCCCAATAAAAAAGAAATAGAAGATGTATTAACAAAGTTTTTGTATGAATTGGAATTATTGGAACAAAGCAAAATTTCAATAATGATTAGTGAGCTCATAGCCAATATAAAGATGCATGTAATAAACAATAATGTTGACTGTAAAGGCTTTATGTGTTCAGCAGTTACACCTGATAATAAAGATTTATATATTACGATAATTAATAATGGAAAAAGTATACGTAATATATTAAAAGATAATAGAATGGAGTTTACATCTGATGTAGATGCTATAATCTGGGCTCTTAGAAAGTCTAATTCAACGAGAAAAGACGATGAAGCAGGAGGACTAGGACTTTATTTGTTAAGAAAGTATATTAGTGAATTGAATGGGGATATAACAATATGTTCAGGTTATGAAATTATATTACTTGAAAATGGTGGATATTTATTCGAAGATGAAGATAATAATAAGGGAATGAATAAATCTGAGAGATTAAGTGTAGAATTCGATGGGACATTAATTACATTGAGAATTCCATATAAAAAAAGGATTGCTTGTGATAATACTGGTTCAGAAAATGAAAAATATACGGATATAGTGAATATATACAGGGGGTAGAGATATGGAATGTATTAAGGATTTTTTACAAAATAGCTATCAGGCAAAACTTAGAAAGTTTGCTCAGGGATTAAGTGAGAGACATGAGGATACTATAGAAAGTTACAAGAAATTATTTATCATACATTACAATTATGTAAAAGAAGAAAATGAAAAATGTGGTAAGTGTAGTATGTTAAATCGTTGCAGGCAGGTAAGAAAGACGGTTTTTGATATCGAAGAAAAAGATATATGTGAATTCTTCGATTGTATAAAAAATATATACTTAGATTGGATTAATGCCAATCCAGTTGATGCAATTAACCAATTTAAAGAGTTATTAAATAACTGCAGGTTATTAGATTATGAAAAGAAGATTAGCAAGGAACAGGTGTATTTTAAGGCAAGGAATTCAAGTGAGGTATTAACACGCTGGGATATGTTTCATATACCATTTAATAAAAGATATTTGATAGGGAATCAAAGATATAGTTTAACAGGACAACCAATGTTATATATTGGAAGCTCAGTCATAGATGTAGCAAAAGAAATAGATGTCAAAGATATAAACAATTTAAAAGTATCTGTCGTAAGATTACCAGAGCATAATTTTAAAATATATGATTTAAAATGCAGTATATTAGACATATATACGGAAATTTCCTATAGTGATATGACAGGTGATGTAGAAAAAGAGTACACAAGTTCTGATTTTTTTAAAATGATATTATCATCTGTATGTAGTTTCCAGAAAAAGAGTGCATTAAAGGGATATAGCTTTTGTGAGGAATATATAATACCACAGATTTTGGCATTAATTCTTAAAAATAATGGGTACAACGGAATCTCTTATATTTCAACTAAAAATTATAATGAAACAATAGAGCCTAATGGAGATGATTATAAAGAAAATATTGCGATTTTTACAAAATTAAATAGTGAACATGTGTATGACAGGCAATTATATGATAAAATTCAATTGACGGTACCCATAGATATAAGTAAAATTGATATGATTACAAAAAAAGATGTCGAAGAATTGCTGAAAGAAATTGAAAAGCTAAATTCGCAAGAGAAAATAAATTGTTCTCAAAAAATATATAGTACATATAATGATATAAGTAAGGAAGTTTCAGTTTTTGGTAAGGAATATTCAGAAACTGATTATGGTAAAATACATTTATATGAATTATATACAGTACTTAATAATATTCTTGTAGAATAGTAAGGAGATGAACAATATGAGTGATAATACTGAAAAAATATTATTAAATGTAAAAAATATAATTAATACAAAGACCGCATTTGACAACACAAATGGAGATAAAGTATTTGAAAAGATAGCAGAAGTTACAAATGGTAATTCAAAAACAGTAGTTTTAGATTTTGATGGTATCGAGCTGGTTAATACCGCTTTTTTGAATAATGCAATAGGCAGATTGTTTAATAAAGATGAGTATGATATTGAAAAAAATAGAGTACTTATCAGCAATATGGATGATACAAAGAAAGAATTGTTGAAAGAGACAATCTCTAATGCAGTAAAAAAATATGAATATAAAGTTGGTTAGATGTGTATAACGAAAGTAATCTTAACATATACAACAATAAATGTGTTTAGTGGTAATGAATCCATAAAAGATGTATGGTTAAAAAGAAGTAATATTTGTATGCTTAAATGTATTTTAAAAAAGTAATATGTTGTTATATAAGCAAATATGTGTTAAGTTAATATAATATGATGTCGGGTTCAAGAGTTATAAGTCCACAAGAACTTAATTAAGAGTGGAGAAAAGTATTGTGACCTGATATAGAATGAGTATAAAAAGAGTAAGCTTACACGTAATGGCTACAGCTTTTATTCATCTACAGATACAGAAGTAGTTGTTAAACTTATTGACTATTATTATAAGAAGTATGAGCATACACCAGTAGATGCTATTAATCATACTATGGTACGTATTCGTGGTTCATATGCCTTTGCTATCATGTTTAAGGAATACCCAGGTGAAATCTATGTTGCCCGTAAGGACAGTCCTATGATTCTTGGTATGAATGATGGTGACTGCTATGTTGCATCAGATGTACCAGCTATCCTTAATTATACAAGACATGTATATTATATTGGCAATATGGAGATAGGACGTCTTGCAGATGGACATATCACGTTCTATAACCTTGATGGTGATGAGATAGAGAAAGAACTTGTTGAGATTAAGTGGGATGCCAAGGCAGCTGAAAAGGGCGGCTATGAGCATTTTATGATGAAAGAGATTCATGAGCAGCCTAAGGCTGTTAAGGATACACTGAATTCGGTACTGAAGGATGGAAAGCTTGATTTGTCAGCAATAGAGCTTACTGATGACGAGATTAAGAAGATATCACAGATATATATCGTAGCATGTGGTTCAGCATACCATGTGGGTGTTGTTGCGCAGTATGTTATGGAAGACCTGGCTAAGATTCTTGTGCGTGTTGAACTTGCATCAGAATTCAGATACAGAAAGCCGCTTCTTGACCCTGATGGACTTGTTATAGTTATAAGCCAGTCAGGTGAGACGGCAGACAGTCTTGCAGCACTCAGACTTGCCAAGGATAAAGGACTTAAGACTCTTGGTATAGTTAATGTGGTTGGAAGTTCTATAGCAAGGGAAGCAGATAATGTATTCTATACACTTGCCGGATCAGAGATATCTGTAGCGACAACTAAGGCATATAGCACACAGCTTATTGCTGCATATTGTCTTGCTATTCAGTTCGCCAGTGTAAGGGGTGAGATATATGAGACTACATATAATGCTTATATTGAGGAACTTAACACTATACCTGATAAGATTGGAAAGATTCTTGAGGATAAGGAGAGAATCCAGTGGTTCGCAGCTAAAGTTGCTAATCTTAAGGATATATTCTTTATTGGACGTGGCATAGACTATGCTGTCAGCCTTGAGGGAAGTCTTAAGCTTAAGGAGATATCTTATATTCATTCAGAGGCATATGCAGCTGGTGAACTTAAGCATGGTACTATAAGTCTTATAGAGGAAAATATTCTTGTTATAGGTGTACTTACACAGAGTGAACTTGTATTTAGTTTATAGCTTAATAAAAAAGACCTTTGGAGTATTCTGAGGGTCTTTTGTTGTATAATTGGAATTAGCATTTACAAAGTTAAAAAGGAGTTATCCAATATGACATACATGCAGGCCTGCGTTATCCTATCAGTTTCCAGTGATAAACAGCAGATAACCAAAAACAAACTAAAAAAGAGATATCGTGAACTTATGCACAAGGCGCACCCAGATGCCAGAGGTTATGCAGCATCTGATGATTCTGCATATAAATATAGTGCTTATGAGATTAACGAGGCATACTCATATTTATGTGATTATATGGATAAGTTAATACAATCACAATCATCACATAAGATGGATAGTAATGAAGTTAACAGCAATAGTGTATATGCATCTTATGAGAGCACTAATTGTGGCTGGGATGCACCAGTAAATACAAATGCTTATTGTAACAGGAATATTTATCATTATGCAGAGAATTATGCCGGAGAGAGAATAGGTCATTTTAAAGTGGCATGTGGTAAGTATATATGGACGGTTGAGGAGGATTTCAGCTTATTTATCAGAAGCATATTTGAATGCAGCGAAGAACTTTTAAATGCGGTGGATACTGATAATATCAGAAAGCCCGTCATACAGGCAGAACTGGCTTATCTTCTGGCACAGCAGTTTATTGAAGCGACAGATACTCTGGATTGTATACTTACTTCATTGGAAACAGAAGGTTCTAAGGTGTACTATGTAGCGGCTATGCTTGAAGTGGTTGAAGATGCGCCATATATAAGGGCAGGAATGAAGCTATATCCATCAGGAATAAGGAAACACAGGTTATATCTTAAAACACAGTCAGGAAGGGAAGCAGGCTATGTTTCCCTAAAGGATGACAGATTATACTACATACTTATTCCTATTCTTGAGCACAGGCACGCACAGGTTAAGGCCATGGTGGCATTAAAGCAGGACAGGAAGAATATGCAGCTGCAGTACAGGTATAAAAATCTCGATTTCTGGGTTAAGCTAAATGGTGCCGATACGGCAGCATTTCCAGAAAATATTAATATGCAGATAGAGAAGCTTCTTAGAGAATATAGCATGTAAATGTATGATTAATATTATTGAAATTATAAACATACGATGATATGATTTTTATATATTTTGATAGGGTAAATATAATGTGTACATTGTGAGAATCAATCGAAGCAGAAAGGAAAGACCGTTACCCAAGAAAGGAGCCTATCATATATGACTGAACCATTAAGATTACCAGTTGGAATTGAAAGTTTTGAAGAGATAAGAAAAAATAATTTTTATTATATAGACAAAACAAAATTAATAGAGCAGCTTCTTGAAAACTGGGGCAAAGTTAATCTTTTTACACGCCCAAGACGTTTCGGTAAAACTCTGAATATGAGTATGCTTAGAAGTTTCTTTGAAATAGGGACAGATAAAGGTTTGTTTAATGGACTTTATATTACTACCAACCAGAAGTTATGTGAAGAGTATATGGGAAAGTATCCGGTTATATTTATTTCGCTAAAAAGTGTAGAAGGCCTTACTTATGAAGAAGCAGAGTATGAGATGGCGGAGCTGTTAGGGAATGTGGCAGAGCGTTTTGAATTTCTAGCGGACAGCGACAGGCTATCAGATAATGATAAAATAAGATTTGATAATCTGATTGGATTAAATAGTGGACAATGTTCGTGGAATAAGAACAGGCTGACATCTTCACTTAAGTTGTTATCTCAGTTATTGTATAAACATTATGGACAAAAGGCAATTATATTAATTGATGAGTATGATGTTCCTTTAGACAAAGCATTTCAGAATGGCTATTATAAAGAAATGGTTTCTTTGATCAGAGGTATGTTAGGCAATGCTTTAAAGACAAATGATGCGCTGCAATTTGCGGTATTAACAGGTTGTCTTAGAATATCTAAGGAAAGTATATTTACAGGATTAAATAATTTTAAAATTCTATCAATTACTGATTGCAGATTTGATGAGCAGTTTGGATTTACTGAGGAGGAAGTAAAGAAGCTGTTAAATTACTATAATCAGGATGAACATTTGAAAGAAACAAAGGAATGGTATGATGGATATCACTTTGGTGATGCAGATGTATATTGTCCATGGGATGTGATTAATTATGTTGATAGTCTTAATGCATCATCGGATGCAGAACCACAGGCTTTCTGGATAAACACAAGTTCTAATGAGCTTGTTAAAAGGCTGATATACAGGGCAGATAGGAAAACAAAGAGTGAAATTGAAAGGCTTATTACTGGTGAGGTTATAGAGAAAGAAATTCATCAGGAGTTAACTTATGATGAAATAGATAACAGCATTGAGAATATATGGAGTGTGCTATTTACGACAGGTTATCTGACACAGGATAAGAAAGCAAAAAATGGTGTATTCAGCCTTAAGATACCAAACGAAGAGGTAAGGACAGTATATAAAAGACAGATTAGTGAGTGGTTAAATGCATCATTACGAAAGGATATTAACAAGCTTCAGGCATTCTGGAAGAATTTTCAGGAAGGTGATTCAGAAGCTATAGAAGATTTTCTTAACCGTATGCTTGACAGTACAATAAGCATTTTCGATACAAAGAGCCGCAAAGGTGAAAAAGAAAATTCTTACCATATGTTATTAACAGGCATTCTGTCAACAAATGCCGATTGGGAGGTTAAGTCTAATGTGGAATCTGGAGATGGTTTTGCAGATATTATTGTTGAACTGGGAGATTATAAAGCAGGTATTGTTGTTGAATTAAAGCATTCTGCAACATATGATGGAATGGCTAAAGCCTGTAAAGAAGCCATCCAGCAGATTAAGGACAAGCACTATGACACATACTTAAGAAATGAACAGAGAGATGATATATTGATTTACGGTATGGCATTTTGTAAGAAGAGATGCAGGGTAGTTGCAGAAAAACTAATAGTCTGATTATCAGTATGATTTGTGAGTATGATTACAATTATTTTGTTGCTTTTATCCTGGTACTATGGTACGATATATGAAATAATTGTAGCATTGAGTGTGAATTAATATAATAAGAACATATTGGAGATTGCATTTTGTTGTATTTTATAAGCTCCAACATTGTTATATTTATATAAAGTGCATAGATTAAGCGGGAGAAGCTTACAATTAAAGGATGCTATACAGATTATTTCTGCATAGTATCCTTATTGTTATGATGGAGGTCAGTATGCAGAAAATACTTATAGCAGATGATGCCGAGATAAACAGAAGTTTATTAAAAGAGATGTTTAAGAACAGATATGAGATTCTTGAAGCGGCGGATGGTGAACAGACGATAGAGCTTATAAAGCAGGAGAATATATGCGGGGCTGATAGTGGAAACAAGTGCGATGATGAACTTGTACTTATATTTCTGGATCTTGTTATGCCTAAGAAGTCAGGTATGGAAGTACTTGAGTATATGAAAAGTGAGGAGCTTCTTGAGAAGATTCCTGTTATTATGATAACAGGAGAAGCAACGGCACAGAGTGATGAACAGGCATATGAATATGGAGTCGCCGATATTATATATAAGCCGGTTGTTGAAAGAGTTGTAGTACGAAGAGCGCTTAATATCATAGAGTTGTATCAGCAGCGCAACAATATGAAAGAGATGCTTGCTAACAAGAACAGGGCACTTATAGAATCACAGTCAAAGCTTGAGAAGAATGATGAATTCCTTATTAACGCATTAAGCTCAGTTGTTGAATTCAGAAGCCTTGAGTCAGGTGAGCATATAAAGAGAGTGTCAACATTTACAAGGATTATGCTTGAGACATGGGTCAGAATGCATCCTGAATGTACTTATACCAAGGATGATATAGACCAGATGGTATCAGCATCGGCACTGCATGACATTGGAAAGATTGGTATACCTGATAAGATTCTTTTAAAGCCAGGAAGACTTACACCGGAAGAGTTCGAGATCATGAAGACTCATACAACTATAGGCTGCGATATATTAGACAGATTCAAGATGGAAGATAGCGATTTCTTTAAATATTGCTGGGATATATGCAGATATCATCATGAAAGATACGATGGCAAGGGATATCCTGATGGTAAAAAGGGCGATGAGATTCCATTATGGGCACAGGTAGTATCTGTTGTAGATGTATATGATGCGCTTATAAGTAAGAGAGTATATAAGCAGGCATATGATGTTGAGCATGCAATCAAGATGATATATGATGGCGAATGTGGTGTGTTTTCACCGGATATTCTTGAATGCTTTGCTGCTGCAAAGAATGATATATTAAGGTGGACATTAAAAGAAGCCAGACCAGATAATAATAAGAACAAAGAAGTTTCTTAAATATATATGTGAATATATATGTGGTTTCAATA
>JBNMGS010000041.1:0-9246 GCA_050872365.1 Lachnospira sp. | reverse complement strand
TAGATACTCTTACAAAGAATCTTCTCTCTTCCTCACTTGTATCTGCAAGTTCTAACTTCTCATCATCCCAGATAACCATTACATTAGTTCCTCTATGTTTAACACAGTCGATTATATCTCCCACAACTGCACTTGCTGTAGGAAGCTTGCCTGCACCTGCACCAAAGAACATAACATCTCCAACCATATTTCCATTAACATATATTCCATTAAGAACACCATTAACATTGAATAATGGATGTGTTGCATCTATAAGAAATGGGGCTGTTATAGCATACACCTTTCCATTCTTTCTGTAGCTTGTTGCTAAAAGCTTAATAACGCATCCCATCTTATCAGCATACTTGAAGTCTTCATTAGATATCTTAGTGATACCCTCTGTTGTTATCTCTTCAAAGTTGACTGTCTTACCGCCTGCAAGTGATGTAAGTATAGCTATCTTTCTACAGGCATCATATCCTTCTACATCAGCCTCAGGATTACGCTCTGCATATCCTAATTCCTGTGCCTCTTTTAATACCTCCTGGTATGAACTTCCTTCCTTGCTCATCTTTGTTAATATATAATTGGTTGTTCCATTCATAATACCAGTAATCTTGGTAATCTCATCTGCTGTAAGTGCCTGATTGAGTGGTCTGATGATAGGAATACCTCCACCAACAGATGCTTCAAACATAAAGTTAAGACTGCGTTCCTTAGCCATGGCAAGAAGCTCTGCACCATGTGCTGCAACAAGTGCTTTATTAGAAGTACATACACTCTTTCCAGCTTCAAGTGCTCTCTTAACAAATGTAAATGCCGGCTCTACACCACCCATAACTTCTACTACTACATCTATCTCATCATCATTTATAATAAGGTCTATATCGTGTACAATCTTTTCCTGGATAGGATCTCCCGGAAAATCTCTTAAATCCAGGACACTCTTAACTTCTATAGACTCACCTGCTTTTTTTAATATAGAATCCGCGTTTGTGTTAAGTATCTCAACAACTCCTGATCCAACTGTTCCATAACCTAATACTGCTACTTTTGCCATATCATCCTCCATGTAATCTGCCCGCTTGTATTAAAGTGAGGCATCACTGCTTAATATCTTTAGGTATCTTACTCCGCTAAGCTGTTCTATCTCTTCAATCATCATAGATGCATCTCCTGTTGTTGGAAGTATCTCAACACTTAATGTAAGTGATGCAATTCCATTAACAGGAATAGTCTGGTGAATTGTAAGGATATTAGCCTTAAATTCAGCTACCTTGTTAAGTACAACTGATAAAAGTCCTGGTTCATCATCCATCGACAAAACAAATGTTATAGTCTTACCCTTAGAATTATCCCTAAACGGAAATATATCATCTTTATACTTATAATATGAGCTTCTGCTTATTCCAACTTTCTCGGTAGCATCTGCTATAGAAATATTCTTATTTTCTATAAGCCTGTTTGCCTCTGCTACCTTTAAAAGTACTTCTGGCAGGGCTTTCTGCTTGACAACATAATATTTAATATTTTCTTTCATTGTATAATCATGCCTTTCCGCATATTTTAAGTAAATAAATAAGTATGCTTAAGTCTTTATGTGTATTTCACAGAAAGACAGTTGTACTTGGTACAAAGAATAGTAGCACATACCAGATATAAAAGCAAGCATTTTCTATCCTCTTCACAACTTTCTTCACAACTTTACTACTATTTTGTTATTTCATATTGAGATTTTACGATAGATGTGCATTAATCTTATATTACACCAGACAGCTTTTGCCGTTTATGATAATTGACTGATTAAATTAAAGATGCAAAAATTAACTGGTTAGACCATAAATACAAAAATCAACCGGTTAAACTATCAACACAAAAGACTATTAAATTCAAGAAAACCCTCGCACAACGGGAGAGGAATGCGAGGGTTGTATATAAAAACAATGACACTATGCACTGTCTTTACCAATATTAAATTATCAATCAAATCATTATCGAATTACTTGATATTATATATATAACATTTTGAACCAGATAGTAAATAGTGCTTTAGTACTATATTATCTTTTTAATTCCTTTCCCGGTCGAATACACTTGCAAGATATCTCATAGCATTAAGATGATCCCAGTTTAACTGTCCCTTCTTCATACGCCATTTCCAGTTGTTTCCAAAACTTGAAGGAAAATTCATACGTGCTGAATTATCAAGCTTTAATATATCCTGTACTGCAAATATAGTAAGTACTGCAACACTTGAATATGCAGCCCTGAATACCATATCTACCATACGGTTTTTATCCCTTGTATCAAGATAATCATAGGCAAATCCAAGTTCTCCATCATTTCTTTCATTAAAGAACCCTAGAAGTGTTTCGTTATCATGCGTTCCACCATAACATACACAGTTACGAGTATAATTATACGGAAGATGCGGATTCTTCCTATCACCACCGAAAGCAAATTCAAGTACCTTCATGCCTGGATAGTTATTATATTCAAGTACCTCATTGACCTCTGGAATACTGACTCCAAGATCTTCTGCAATAATCTTCTTATCACCTATAGAATCATTAATAGCATCTAAAAGCTTCTGTCCCGGTCCCTGTTCATAAGAGCCCTGTCTTGCATCAGGCATATCATAAGGGATAGTATAATACTTAATAATTCCAAGAAAATGATCTATCCTTATAATATCATACAATCTGGCAGAATTGCCCATACGCTTTCTCCACCACAGGAAACCATTGGCTTCCATCTTATCCCAGTCATATAAAGGATTGCCCCACTTCTGACCTTTGTCCGAAAATGCATCTGGTGGTACACCTGCAACCTTAACTGGTGTAAGATTCTCATCAAGCTGAAATTCATCCTGATTAGCCCATACATCAACACTGTCATATCCCATATATATAGGAATATCACCTATTATTTCAATCCCCTGTGAGTTGGCATAATTCTTAAGTTTTTCCCACTGTGTATAGAATTCATACTGTATAAAATTCCAATAACCTATATCATCAGCAAGTTCTTTCTCATATCTATCTATAGCTTGTGGATATCTGAACTTAATATCTTCGTCCCACTCACCCCAGGACTTCTGATTAAAATATGTCTTTAATGACATAAACATAGAATAATCTCTAAGCCAGCCTTCATTATCCCTGACAAAATTATCAAACCTTTTATATATTGGAAGTCCCTTATCCAGTACTGTTTTAGCCCTAAGACACTGTTCTTTAAATCTGTTATAAGCTTTCCTTAATGTGGCAAATCTTCCATTGTACATCTTTTCATAACTTACATATCTGTCATCACCAAGATAACCATCATAATTAACAGGATACCTGTTATTAAGAGCATCTTCTTCAGATACATTAACCGGAACAAAACCATCTCCCCAGTCAACTGACAGGACCTCTGATTTAAGCAGCAGTCCATCTTCTATCAACATATCCAGGTCTACAAAGTAAGGATTGCCTGCAAACGCCGAATATGGCTGATATGGACTATCTCCATATGTAGTTGGCCCAACTGGAAGAACCTGCCAATACTTGTGATTAGTATCTCTTACAAAATTAACGAATTCATAGGCATCTTTTCCTAATGTTCCTATTCCATATGGCGATGGAAGTGAACTTATACCCATCAATATTCCTGCATTTCTTTTAAAAACATTGTTTCTTTTCATACAGTCTCCATTCCAAGTGCATATGTCTGCGCTCATTTAATTATGATTAAGCATTAATAGATACAAGAGTCAAATTATTATTGGTTATTCTGCATTTTTTCAGCAAATTCCCTGATTCCCTGTGCCTCTTCTTCTGATAAAATCTTATTAATATCAAGAAGAATTACAAGCTTGTTATCTACATTCGCTACCCTGTCAAGATATTCTGTATTCTCTGACTTTGCAAGTCTTGGCATTGGCGCTATCTTATCCGGCTGAAGTTCACCTATCTCTATCACTTCATCAACTTCAAGTGCAATCTTCATGTCAGGAAGATTAACTATAACTGTGTTATCTCCTTTAGTCTGGTCATTCATATTGAATTTTTCTTTAAGACTCATGACCGGAATAACTTCACCTCTTAAATTCACTATACCACTTATATATTTCATTGAATTGGGAACTGGTACAACATCAACCTGTTTTTCTATAGATTGTACAAGATTGATGTCCACACCAAATTCCTGTTCTCCAAGTCTGAAAACGACTGGTCTAATATAATCTGCCATAATTTCTCCTTTCACTGATACGCTTATAATTAATGTATATTCCGATGTACATGGATTGCTGCTTTGTTACGCGTTTAACACAATCCTCTAACACCAGTAACTTTATAAAAACATAAACACAACTTTTTCAATTTCGTGTTTAATATTATTCTTCCTTCCTGCCTGTTGATATCCAGTTAAGATATGCATTGATAAACGGGTCTATGTTTCCGTCAAGAACGCTGGCCGCATTACCAACATCTTTGTTAGTTCTGTGATCTTTCACCATAGTATATGGCTGAAGAACGTAACTTCTTATCTGATTACCAAAGTTAATATCCTTCACATCTCCTCTGATATCTGATGATTTCTGTGCATTCTCTTCCTGCTTCATCATATAAAGCTTTGCCTTTAACATCTGCATGGCCTTATCTTTATTCTGATGCTGTGACCTTTCATTCTGACACTGTACAACAATACCCGTTGGTATATGTGTAATTCTGATAGCTGATGATGTCTTATTGATATGCTGTCCACCAGCACCACTTGATCTGTAAGTATCTATTCTTAAATCATCATCATTAATCTGCACATCAACATCTTCTTCTATATCCGGCATTACATCACATGAAACAAATGACGTCTGTCTCTTACCAGCAGCATTAAATGGTGAGATTCTTACAAGTCTGTGTACACCATGTTCTGACTTTAAGTGTCCATATGCATTCTCGCCTGATATCTCTACTGTAACGGACTTAATACCTGCTTCATCACCCTCAAGATAATCTATTATCTCAGTTGTGTATCCATGCTTTTCTGCCCATCTTGTATACATACGAAGAAGCATCTGACACCAGTCGCAGCTCTCCGTTCCACCAGCTCCGGCATGTAATGTAAGTATAGCATCACATTTATCATACTCGCCAGAAAGAAGTGTCTCTATTCTGATGGATTCCATCTTTTCCTCAAATGTTGTAATCTCCTGCTCGATCTCCGGAATAAGTGAAGTATCTTCTGATTCATCTGCCATCTCTATAAGAACGTTTATATCTTCAAGTCCTGACTTTAAAGAATCATATCCCTCGAAAGAATCCTTAAGTCCCTTAAGCTCTTTCATGGCTTTCTGTGACTTATCAGGATCATCCCAGAATCCAGGTGCTTCCATATCCGCTTCAAGTTCTTCTATTCTTTTCTTCTTGTTATCAAGATCAAGCGATTTTTTAATGTCTTCCAACTGTTTATCATAACCCGATATTCTATATCTGAACTGATCTAACTCTACCACAACAATCTCCATTCCTGTACGTGTCAGGCATATACACCTGCACATAACTTATATATATCATCTTATAATATAGGTGTCAAAAGTAAATTGTTCCTTTCCCGGTGCAGTGCCAGGCACTAAGACCTACCCGGTTAACACACAAAAAGAGGATATCCCTCCATGTCTTCTTACAATCACTGATACAATCATATCACATAATCGAAGAATTTCATAGTATGGATATCCTCTGTCTTTTACATGCCTTTTATATAATGCTATTAAAATTATACACAATATTTAAATCCAGCTTTCAAACTGACTTTTAAACACCTGCATAATTGCTGTTTATTATAAGCTTTATGCTTTTCTTCCACAGCAATTCTTATACTTCTTGCCGCTTCCACATGGGCAGAGGTCGTTTGGATATATCTTCTTATCTGTACGCTTAACAGGTCCTTTAACGGATGGTCCTTCATCTTTGTTAGTACCGGTAACTTTAGCTACCTGTTCTCTTTCAACCTTCTCTTCTACCTGGATATGCATAAGAAGTCTTACAGTATCCTCCGTGATGCCTTGTGTCATCTCATCAAACATATCATAACCCATCATCTTATACTGTACAACAGGATCTTTCTGTCCATATGCCTGAAGTCCAATACCCTGCTTAAGCTGATCCATGTCATCGATATGATCCATCCACTTTCTGTCTATAACCTTAAGAAGAACTACTCTTTCTATCTCTCTGATAGTTTCCGGTTCTGGGAACATGGCTTCCTTATCTTCATATAACTTAACAGCCTTTTCCTTAAGCACATGTATAAGTTCATTCTTATTCTTAATGTTCTCATCGTATACTACAGGTTCAACCGGTATAGTTGGAAGAAGGAGCTCATTAATCTCATCATAGTTCCATTCATCTGCACTTTTATCATCACTTACACAACGGTTAACAACATTTTCAACGAAATCAGTAATCATCTTCATGATAGAAGAACGCATACTCTCTCCGTTAAGCACTCTTCTTCTCTCTCCATACATGATTTCTCTCTGTTCATTCATAACCTGATCATACTCAAGAAGATGACATCTGATACCATAGTTATTAGTTTCTATCTTCTTCTGTGCTGTTTCAATTGCATTACTTAACAGCTTATGTTCTATCTGGTCATTCTCACCAACACCAAGCTTGTTAAATGTATTCATCAATGTTTCCTGTGCAAATAATCTCATAAGATTATCTTCAAGTGAAATGTAGAATCTTGATTCACCAGGATCACCCTGACGTCCGGCACGACCTCGTAACTGGTTATCTATACGTCTTGACTCATGTCTTTCTGTACCGATAATCTTAAGTCCACCTGCTGCTCTTGCTTCATCATCAAGCTTTATATCAGTACCACGTCCTGCCATATTAGTAGCTATAGTAACAGCACCATGCTTACCTGCCTCAGCAACTATCTGTGCTTCAAGCTCATGATACTTGGCATTAAGTACGTTATGAGGTATTCCTCTCTTCTTAAGCATATCGCTTAAAAGCTCAGATGTATCAATATTAATAGTACCAACAAGTACCGGCTGTCCTTTTTCATGAGACTTTACAACATCTTCTATAACTGCATTGAACTTGCCCTTCATAGTCTTAAATACAGCATCATTATGATCTATTCTGGCAACTGGTTTATTAGTAGGAACTTCTACAACATCCATGTTATAGATTCCTCTAAATTCCTTTTCTTCTGTAAGGGCTGTACCAGTCATACCAGCCTTTTTATCAAACTTGTTAAAGAAGTTCTGGAATGTAATAGTTGCAAGAGTCTTGCTTTCTCTCTTAACCTTAACATGTTCCTTAGCTTCAATAGCCTGATGAAGACCATCTGAATAACGTCGTCCCGGCATGATACGTCCTGTAAACTCATCTACAATAAGTACTTCATCATCTTTAACTACATAATCTTTATCCCTGAACATAAGATAATGTGCTCTTAAAGCAAGAGTAACATTATGCTGTATTTCAAGGTTCTCTATATCAGCATAGTTGTCAATATGGAAGAACTGTTCAACCTTGTGAACACCCTGTTCTGTAAGATTAACTACCTTATCCTTTTCATTTACAATAAAGTCTCCATCTTCCTCTATCTCTTCCTGCATCATAACCTGCATCTTAGTTCTCTCGCCATGATATGTACCTTTTACAAGCTGTCTTGCAAGTACATCACATAACTCGTATAACTTGGTAGACTTTCCGCTCTGTCCAGATATGATAAGAGGTGTTCTTGCCTCATCAATAAGAACTGAATCGACCTCATCGATAATGCAGTAGTGAAGATCTCTAAGTACAAGCTGTTCCTTGTATATAGCCATATTATCACGAAGATAATCAAAACCAAGTTCATTGTTAGTAACATACGTAATATCACATGCATATGCTGCTCTTCTTTCATCATCTTTCATATCATGAAGTACAATGCCTACTGAAAGACCAAGGAAGTTGTGAATCTGTCCCATCCACTCAGCATCACGTTTTGCAAGATAATCATTAACTGTTACTACTAATACACCTTTCTCTTCAAGTGCATTAAGATATGCCGGAAGTGTACATACTAAAGTCTTACCTTCACCAGTACGCATCTCTGCAATACGTCCCTGATGAAGAATAATACCACCTATAATCTGCACTCTGTAATGTTCCATGCCAAGTACTCTCTTACCTGCTTCTCTTACTGTTGCATATGCCTCAGGAAGTATATCATCAAGAGTCTCACCTTTGGCTAATCTTTCCTTGAATTCCTTAGTCTTAGCCTTTAGCTGATCATCTGTTAACTTACTGTATTCTTCTCTATAACTTTCTACTTTGTCAGCAATAGGTGCTATCCTTTTTAACTCATGCTGACTGTGTGTTCCGAATATTTTCTGAACTAAACCCATATTACTCTCCATTCTTGCCATTATATGGCATTTTCAATTTCTTTGTGACATGCACAAAATAAGCTGAAATTACTTAAATTGTATCACCATTTGTATATTTAGGCAATATACAGTTAATCGTCATTGATTAAATTTTGGTAAAATGGCTGCAGTTTAAAACAATGCAAAATTTGAAAAGTAATCATAAAATGCGATAGAAATAACAATAAATAAACTACAATAAAAAAGACTGCTGTCACAACTATATTGTTAAATATGGTTATGACAGCAATCATTTTAATTGCCTTAATTATGCAAGCATTGTAATATACTTATAATGCTATTGTTTTAAATATATCCGTAAATATCATAATAATTAATCAAGTTCCGGCTCAATAAGACCATATGTATTACCTTTTCTCTTGTATACAACATTAACTTCTTCTGTTTCTGAATTGAAGAATACATAGAAGTTATGTCCTAAGAGTTCCATCTGAACACATGCTTCCTCAGGATCCATAGGCTTAATGCCAAACTTCTTGGTTCTGATAATCTTAACCTCATCTGTAGGTTCATAGTCATTATCTATGAATTCCTTTGCAAATGCTGCTTCGTTCTGGTGCTTATCAATAATCTTATTCTTGTACTTTTAAGCTGTCTTTCAATAACTTCTTCAACAAGGTCGATAGATACATACATATCGCTGCTGACCTGTTCACTTCTGATAATGTTACCCTTTACAGGGATTGTAACCTCTATCTTCTGTCTCTCCTTCTCGACACTTAATGTTACATTAACTTCTGTTTCTGGAGCAAAGAATCTATCCAGCTTTCCTAACTTTTCCTCCACTGCTGATCTTAAACCTTCTGTTACATCAATATTTC
>JBNMGS010000040.1:0-9315 GCA_050872365.1 Lachnospira sp. | reverse complement strand
GTGTATACTTAAGTGTAATCAGTGCTATTATAAGGTCAATCTTAGCCTGATGTGGAATATCTTTATTTTCTGTAACAACATTATTAAGAAGTTCTTCATTAATCTTAAACTCGTTACGTCCCTGCTCGAATGTCACACCATATACCTGCTTTCTTTCAACAGGTGCCGGCTTATATGATGGGTCAATCTTAATAACATTATAGTTTCCCTTTTTCTTGGCTTTAAGTATCTCAAAGGCTTCCGGTTCATAACCTGGTGCTATAATGCCATCTGACACTTCATGCTGTATAAGCTTTGCTGTCGCAACATCACACACATCAGAAAGTGATATAAAATCACCAAATGAAGACATTCTGTCTGCACCTCTTGCTCTTGCATAAGCACATGCAAGTGGTGAAAGTTCTCCTATGCTTTCATCAACCCAGTATATTTTCTTTTCAACATCTGAAAGTGGAAGTCCTACTGCTGCTCCTGCTGGGGAAACATGCTTGAATGATGTTGCAGCTGGAAGACCTGTTGCTTCCTTTAACTCCTTAACAAGCTGGTATCCGTTAAATGCATCAAGGAAATTGATATATCCAGGACGGCCGTTTAATATTTCCACAGGAAGGTCACTTCCATCTTCCATAAATATTCTTGATGGTTTCTGGTTTGGATTACATCCATACTTTAATTGAAATTCGTTCATAACATTCCTCATTTCTGCACACGTTTTCTATTCATAATGGACTTGTATCCCGTGTGCACAGACACCAAGCCCGCGTGTTAAAAATTATCTATTCTTTTTTGATGTTACTTTTATATCACTTATTCTTATTTATAATTCTTGTTTCATACTTTCCAGTCTTTATATCTATAAATCTAACAAAAAGTGATACCTTGTTATCTTCATTAAGATTGTTCCATACCATACTGGTAAATGTATCAATATCGCCTTCAATCTTTACCCATGCCGGTTCACCTTCAAAGCTTGGAAGTGGATTGCCATCATTCATATATGTGTGAATAAAATGTCCCTCACCAGCAACTGGAGCATCATATGTAAATGTATATCTGTCACACTGTTCAGGATTTCCATTATGACTCTTTAATATTGATAATGCGTAATCATACTTACCTTCATCTACAGTCATAAGACCTGAAATTCTAGGTGTGAAATTAGGTGCATCCGGCTCAAACTCTCTTGTTCTTAATGCTTCCTCAAAAGTCTTTCCTGAACTCATAAGATCATATACAGTATCTGTCTGATCTCCATTAGTAACTATAGTCTTCTTGCCAAGGATTCTTACAGGGGCATATATTATAAGACTTGGATCCTCAAGCTTACCAGGGTCATAAGCCTCTGTTCTTATGCCTTCACCATCCTCTACAAACACTCTGTTACGGCTGTTAGCACTTCTACCCATAATAAAATATGCTGTTACAGCTTTGCTTCCGTCTTTAGATCTTCCAATAACGATTCCTCTGCCTGGATATGCACAGCCAGATAATTCTTTTTCTAATGTTGTAATCTGCATAATAATCCTCTTTTCTGCGCACGCTTTTTGCGCATAACGAGTTTGTGTCAAGTGCGCGCGGACACAAATCTCGCATGTGAAAAATTAATTTTTCACACTAATCCTCTTTTCTGCGCACGCTTTTTGCATAACAGGTTTGTGTCAGGTGCGCACAGACACATTATATTGTTACTTGGATTGTCAGTTTTCAAAAGTATATGTTTAAATAAAAACAAATCAAAAAATCATATAAATAAAAACATTTATAAGTGAAAATTTCATTTAAAAATAAATATACCAAAAAGCCGACCCATCCTGAGTAACCTTTACGTGGTTGCCCAGGCGGTCGGCTGATAAATCTTATTATTACTATACTCCCTGTGGGTATTCCCACCACATACACTGATATGTATGCTTTCCGCCAGTTGTACAGCTCATATAATTAAAATACACCATATTACGACATAATTCAATTATATTTTTAATCAAGTTTGTTTATTATATAAATATTACGCTCATAACATTCATAATTATATTTCATCTCTTTTAATATGAAAACCTACCATATCTTAATTTTCATAAAATACGTTTCTATTACTGTTTCCTCTAATATATGTACATACTACATAGTTATAAGCAAAATACACGTCTCCATTAATAGTTTCCCAGCAGTTTAATAGACTTTGCCTCTTCTTCTATTCCCCTTAAAGCATTCATAACTCTTGGGTCATCTATATTTCCTTCAAAATCAACAAAGAACTTATAATCCCACTGTTTCGATTCACTTGGTCTTGACTCAATCTTATACATATTAAGTCCGTTATATATAATGTGACTTAACAGATTATATAATGTGCCTGCCTCATTAGCTGTCTCAAATACAATACTTGTTTTATTCGCATTCTTTAGAAACTTACGCGAATTAGTTATTATAACAAACTTGGTTGTATTATTAGATAAATCAGCAATTCCTGTCTTTAACACCTCAAGACCATATATCTGTGCTGCCTTTTTACTTGATATAGCAACATGTGTCTTATCCTTCTCATTAAGAAGCATCCTAGCTGCCATAGCAGTATTAGCCTGATTAATTCTCTGCCAATCCTTATGTGTATTAAGGAACTTGTCACACTGCATGATACCCTGTGGATGCGAATATACAGTTGTAACTTTATTGATATCTGCGCCGGGAAGGCCTACAAGCACATGATCAATGTTAACAAATGTTTCTGCAATAATATAATTATCATATTCCTGTAATAAATCATACACACCAACAACACTTCCCGTTGTTGAATTCTCTATTGGTAATACGCCATAATCTGCTTTTCCATCCTTTACTTCATCCATGACATCACGCCATGTTGGTACCGCATAATTATCACAATCTTCTCCAAAAAAATTGCAGGCTGCTTCCTGTGTATATGCACCGGGAATTCCCTGATATACTATCTTAACTCCATCTTTCTTAATCTCATCTATAGCCTCATATGGTTCTCTTAAAGTCTGTCCCATAGCCTCAAGAAGCTGATATTGCCCCTTTCTTGAATTTGCCATTATCTGTGAAAAAAGGTCATCTATAGCATGAACATTCTCTTTGTTCTTAACAAGCTTTGTAACAGACTCAATCTTGGCTTTTTCTCTTTCTCTGTCAAGTACTTTCTTACCTGTCTGTATCTTATATTCGGCAACCTCCTTTGTAAGCTTCATTCTCTGTTCAAAAAGCTCTACAAGCTGCTTATCTATTCCGTCTATTTCGTTCCTTATCTCTCCTAAATCCAACATGCTTTAACCTCACTAATAATATATTACTGTCCATATTCTTCATTTATCACTTTAAATTGATAAAACCATTGATATTGTACCACATTTTTTGTAATATGTAATTAGTTTATTTTATGATACTTGATATCTGGAGGCGCTTATGAAAAAAGTGATAACAACAATTATTATAATACTTGCAATAGCAGGTGCCGGCTTTGGTGGTTTTATGTACTACCGCCACAATCAGACAACCATGAACAACGAAAGTGCTGTTGGTAATACATCCGGCAATCTTATAAATGGAGGTCTTTTCTGTGAATATAATGGCAAAATATATTTTGCCAATCCTAATGACAAAAACAAATTATATGTTATGGACTCTGACTGTTCCAACATAAAAAAACTAAGTGAAGACAGTGTTGCATCAATTAATGTATGTGGCAAATACATATATTATGTAAAAAATAATTTTAACAGCAGTACAATAGGCATGGTGTTCCGAGGACAGCTCTTTGGATTATACAGATGTGACCTTGATGGAAGCAATGCAAAAATACTTTATAACGACCGTTCAGGTACAGCCGCACTCTGTGGTAACACTGTGTATTACCAGCATTATGATGATGAAACAGCACTTACCTTTTATAAAGTAGGTATTGATGGAAAGAACGAATCCAAAATCAGTGACACACCTTATCTTCCCGCAAGTGTATCTGGTGGTAAGCTGTATTTTTCTGATCCCGAGAACAAACATCACATATTGGCCATGGATTCCAAATCAGACAGAATAACTGACTTCTATGACTGTAACTCTTATCTTGCAACTATGGTTAACAACTATGCATACTATATTGACTTATCAAAGGATTATTCACTTGTAAGGCTTAATGCTGCCAATAAAACTCTTGAGCTCTTATATGCTCCGGAATCCGGAAAAATAATCAACTATAATGTATATGGCAATAAACTGTTCTTTCAGGTCGAAGGCGGTGAAAAGCCCGGACTTTACCGTATGAATACAGATGGTACACAGATTGAATATGTTGCTGTTGGTGAAATATCAGGAATACACTGTACTGAAAAATATACATTTTTCTCATATTATAATGACCAGACATCTTTATACAGAGTTCCAACTAGCGGAGCTATTACAACTGTAGAAGAAGTTACAATAAAGTAATATCACAAGTAATATGCAGTAAAATAAATTGCTCCCTTCTAAGCAGTCAGGCCAAATAATAAAAGCCTGTAACTTAGGGGGAGCATATCTTTATGTTTTAAACTATTAATTTAATCCGGATATTCAGATGTTATTCCAAAATATTCTTCTAATGATAACCAGTTACCATTATTATATAATTTTTCTGCAAGCTCTGTTCCTACATATCTTAAATGCCAGGATTCATACTGATAACCTGTATATGCTTCCTTACCCTTAGGGAATCTTATGCAGAAACCATATTTATAACAGTTATCATTAATCCACTTTCCTTCATTTGTATACTGGAAACTGTCCTCTATTGAGTTAAGGTCGAAACATAAACCTGTCTGATGTTCCGAATTGCCAGGTCTTGAAGAATATGTATCTGCTGCCGCCTTTCCATCTTTAGCAACATATCTGTTATATAATGATACCTGATAATCATATGAACGATATCCACTTGCTATATATATATTAAGTCCATTGGCAGTAGCATCTGCCTGCATTTTTCTAAAAGCCACCATAAGATCTTTATCAAGGCTCTTGTTACTTCTCGCCTCAGTAACAGGCACTTCAGGGTTCTCAGGTATAAACGTGCTTGGAAGTGCATACGTCTTATTGGCTATAAGGTGTCCATCAATATATGTTGCACCATTCTTTGTCTGAATATTAAAACCTTTAGATGTTTTTCCTACATTCTCCACTTTGGAACCATCAATTATATCTTTGCCATCTGCATTGGTTTGAAGGCCACCATTTTCAGTCTGTTCCTGTATAGTTTCCTGCTGTGATGCTGCTGTTGTGCTATTATCCGATTTATCTGTATTATTTTCCTGTTGCGTTGTTTCTTTTACTATCCCGCTGTTATTTGTTTTATCAGCAGAATTTTTTATAGCAGAACAGCCTTTTACTAAGAAAACAATTACAACTGCAGCTATGACAACTGCCACAATTAACACAAGCCGCATAAGTTTTCGTCTTCTTTGACGTTCTTTTCTTGATAATCTTCTTCTGCTCATTGTACTCTCCTTATTTTAAAATGGTGCCTTTACATTAAAACCACTATCTGTTATCACTGCTTTTAATCCCGCTATCTGCTTATCATCACACTGTTTAATAAGACCTACAAGGCCCTTTGTAAGAAGCCACGCACCATATTTGTTAAAATGTGTATTTTCTGATACAGTGTCTGGCTTATTCAATTCTTTTATGAAATCATCCGGCCATTTTCCTTTATTGATTCCCTTTTTAATTGATGTGTATTTATGAATATCTGACTGCCCTATTGACTCAAACATATTAACAGAATATGAAAACAGATCCAGCACAACCGTATGTGTTTCTTCACCTATCTGTTTCATTGCTCTTATATACGCAAAATTATTTCCTCCATGAAGTCCACTTCCGTCCTCAATTTTTCCATTCTCTGTAAACTGAGTACGCGCCGGTGCTGTCACTAGAACAGGGATTGCTTTATGCTCCCTTGCCATATCTATATACTGTTTTATGAACCATTTATAGCTGCCTTTTTCTCCTGATTTCGAATAAGGATAATATGTATCATAAGGATATGAATTATTAGCTGTCCTTACACTTTTAATAACAGATTCTTTGTCTTTAATACTATCATCCTGCATAAGTGATTCTATGTATTCTTCTGGTATATAATCCTTGGATACCTT
Source organism: Lachnospira sp. (assembly GCA_050872365.1). GTDB lineage: Bacteria > Bacillota > Clostridia > Lachnospirales > Lachnospiraceae > Lachnospira. Next base: position 3,172 of record JBNMGS010000040.1, on the reverse strand, counting down.
TTCCCCGGGTATCACAGGAAAACGTCCATTTTCATCAGGCTCTCCAAGCTCAACAAGTCTGTTAAACATCGTATTATATGCCTTAGATGCATCGTCATTGTGACAGAACTCTATAAGAAGATAATCTCCTTCCCTGATACTTTTTTCTATTTTCTCAAATCTGCCTTCATTAATAAAAAGCCTTGAGCTTCTTCCGCCTTTAGCATAGTTAATAACTTTGGCATCTTTACTTATATAATAAGGTAAATATTGTCCCCATCCTGCTATAAACTCTTCATCCGTATAATCCTGGACTATCGAATCTCCTGCCAGATATATATTCATAATAATCCTCATTTCTGCGCACATTTTCTACTCATTATGGACTTGTGCCAGATGCGCACTTACACAACTCCCGGGTGTGAAAATAAAAAATGTATTGCATAACAGCATATTGCATAACAACTCATTTCTTACAATAATACACTGCTTACAACAATTCATTGCCTACATGATTCTATCACACTTATATGTAAAATACCATTATAAACTATAAAATATTACCAGCCACATACCTGTTATCATTCATACCTTCAGCATATAATACCACTAAATTCAAAGTACATAGTGATAATGGACTTGTTACCCATCAATACTGACAGTATATAAAACTTAGATATATTAAAATCCAGGCATATAATATCTTAACTTATTCAAATAAGATAAAATATCATATACCTGGATATACTCAACAAAAACTTAAGCTATATAGTTATACTTCCAATAATCTCACAATTATCCGAAGAATCACCAATATACACTCTGAATTGTCCTGGCTCTATAACAAAATCTTCTCTTTTAACATCATAAAACTCAAATGCATCCTCATACAGATACAACTGTATACTCTTTGATTGTCCCGGTTCAAGAAATACTTTTTTATATGCTTTCAATTCTTTTAACGGACGTTCTACACTGCACTCCACATCCTGTACATAGCACTGTACAACATCAGCACCTGATACATTTCCTGTGTTTTCAAGTTCACAATTCACAACTGCTATCAATTTATCTTCCTTTTTTTCATCTTTTTCCTTATCATTACGCATTTCCACTGTCACATTCTTAATCTTAAACTGCGTGTAAGACATGCCATATCCAAAAGCAAATGCCGGTTTTATATGTTCTTTTTCATAATACCTGTATCCAACAAATATGCCCTCTTCACATTTTATGACATCTTCCCTGCCAAACTGCCCGTTTTTATATGTAACTGTGTCCTCATATTTTACCGGAAATGTTTCTGGCAGCTTTCCACTAGGATTAACCTTTCCTAATAGAATATGTGCAAGTGCATCACCTGTTTCCATACCTGAATAATAACACCATACAAGTGCTTTCGCTCTTGACAACCACGGCATCTGTACCGGTGAACCAGCAACCATAACTACTACTGTATCAGGATTAATGTCAAGCAAAGCATTAATAAGTTCATCCTGCCCATATGGAAGAACCATATCATGCCTGTCTCTTCCTTCCACATCATAATCATGGTTCAATCCACCTATAAAGATAACCTCATCTGCATCTTTAGCAAGTTCACAGGCTTCCTTTAAAAGTTTATGTCTGTTTTTTTCAATTTCTTCTCTTAACTGAGTATTGTCACTATCACTTTCATGCCCCATAACCTGACGTTCAAGACTGGCCTCCTGCCAGTTGACTTCATTAACATCCTTGTCACCCGGAACATAATATCCTGTAGCATATTGGATATCTACGTTACCACCTAGTGCCTTTTTTAGACCAAGTAGTGGAGATATCTCATATATGGCTTTTATCTCAGCACTTCCACCTCCGCCTGCATGATTATGTTCTGCATTATGTCCAATAACCGCAATTTTTTTCTTAACCGGTGCAGCATTGTCTTTTAGTGCTTTATCAGGCTCCTTATCTGAATTTTTCACGCATGAGTTTCTGCTCATTTTAATTCTTTCAGAACTTATTGGCAATACATTATCATCATTTTTTAAAAGTACTATTGCTTCTTTTGCAACATCAAGCTCTGCATGCCAATGCTCCATATTAGAATAGATACCCTGCTTTCTGTTAACAGCATCAGGACCTATCATCTTAAGCCTGTACATAAGCCTTAATATATTCTTTACCTTTTTATTGATTTCTTCTACAGAAACCTCTCCTCTGTTTACCGCCTTAAGCAATGGATCAGCATAATAATAATTATCAAAATCAGGAGTAACACTCATCTCTACATCCATGGAAGTATTTGCCGACTCCTTTGTTGTATGCACTGATCCCCAGTCACTTATAACCACGCCATCATATTTCCACTTATCTCTTAATATATCATCAAGCAGTTCTTTATTTTCACTGCAATGACTTCCATTAATCTTATTATATGCATTCATTATAGAATAGCTGTGTGCCCTGCATACTGCTGCCTTGAATCCTTTCAGATATAATTCATGTAATGTTCTTTCATCAACTATTGTATCAACATACAATCTGTTAGTCTCCTGACAGTTAACTGCAAAATGCTTGACACAAGCCGCAACATCATTCTCCTGTACACCATTAATAAATGGAACTACAAGTGTTTCAACAACATAAGGGTCTTCGCTCATATACTCAAAATTTCTTCCACACAACGGATCTCTTTTAATATTAATACCTGGAGCAAGTATAACATCCTTACCCCTTCCCCTTGCTTCTTCTCCAAGATTTTTACCACATTTGTATGCAAGCTCTGGGTTCCATGTTGCTGCAAGTGCACTGTTACTTGGTGCATAAGAAACATAATCATCTGAATATCCTAATGCCACCCACTTATCATTATAAAACTCATTCCTGACACTCATAGGTCCATCAGACATTTTAAGTGGAGGAATTCCAAGTCTCTCAATTCCTTTGGTTTTAAAAAAACCATCTCCATGTATCATGCCGATTTTCTCTTCTATTGTCAGCTTATCTACAACAAAAGAAATATATTTTTCTCTTGTAAGTACATCCTCTTCATAACCGGCTGTATTATTTACTGATTCATTGCAACATTCATTATTTTCTTCCATAAGCACCTCCGCAATTATTAATTCAGCACATACTTTAATTATTAATAATACAAGAATTAAAAAATACTTTAGTTTTCACATAATCTTATTATTATAGTATAATTTAT
>JBNMGS010000039.1:0-9319 GCA_050872365.1 Lachnospira sp. | reverse complement strand
GTCTATTCTTAACATAGTAGAGAATATGAAAAAAGACTGTGTGGAAAAGGTTGTAAGTGATTTCTGTATAGCGTGGTATGCATCCAAGGATGATGTTATGTATGCTGCAACACATTATAGAAATGGCGAAATACCAAACGAAAGTGCAATAAAGGCAACAGTGAATTATACAGAATATAAGGCGGTGCATGAAAAAGCACTTCCTAAGTTTATGTATTATACAAGATTGATTAATGAATTAAGGAAAGTGCTTGAAGAGGAGATTAAACCGCTTATAAGCCATTAAGTTGAAAGATGATGTTAGTGTTGTATAGTTTTTCATGGTAAAGTGAATAAACGGTACATATTAACATCATTTTTATTTTATTTATTTCTTATATTGTATAAGCGTTTAATTTACATGATGAAAGTTAAAAAATATAAAGATTATTTTTGCTTACAGAAAAAGACTTTTTTAGATAATAATTTCTGGTTATTTAAAACAGTAAACATAAACTTTCACATTTGTTTATATCAGCGTAAGTATAGTAAAAGATGTTATGACAAAAAACTGTAAACACGGACATTGAAAACGGAATACGTTTGGAAATGGAGGTATTGTATGATAACTGATATGAACAGGGAAGAACTTTTTTGCGAATACTATAAACAATGGGTTGAAGTATACAAGAAAGATGCAATAAGGGAAGCTACTATGGCAAAGTATATCATGACGCAGAAATGGGTTGAAAGACTAGCACCACAGCTTAAGGTATCTGAATTAACAAGAACAGCTTATCAGAAGCTGTTAAACGATTATGCTAAAGAACATGAAAGACAGACCACTCTTGATTTTCATCATCAGTTAAAAGGAGCTATACTAGATGCTGTTGATGAGGGGATGATAGACAGAGATCCGACAAGAAAGGCTATTATAAAGGGAAGGACACCTAGGGTTAAGAAGATTAAATATCTGAATCAGTATGAACTGCATACATTAATAGCCCACCTTGATATAAAGGAATCTGTTAACTGGGACTGGTTTATTCTTCTTGTTGCCAAGACTGGAATGAGATTTTCAGAGGCCCTGGCAGTTACACCGGCTGATTTTGACTTTGCAAGGCAGACTTTATCTATAAGTAAGACCTGGGATTATAAGGGCGATGGAGGATTTATGCCTACTAAGAACAAGTCATCGGTCAGAAAGATACAGATTGACTGGCAGATAGTTGTTAAGTTTTCAGAGCTGGTTAAAGGAATGCCGGAGGATAAGCCTATATTTATAGGTGATTCAAAGATATATAATTCCACAGTAAATGATGTTTTAGCAAGGCATTGCAGACAGTGTAACATATCTGTTATATCGATACATGGTTTAAGGCATACACATGCTTCACTGTTGTTATTTGCAGGCGTGTCTATCGCAAGTGTTGCAAGAAGGCTAGGACATGCCAGCATGACAACAACGCAGAAGACATATCTTCACATTATCCAGGAACTTGAGAACAAAGATGTTGACCTTGTAATGAGGACATTGTCAGGATTATAACTATTTGTGGAAAATGTGGCAAAGGAAACTTATGACGTTGGTAGATTATATTTACGCTGATAATTTGTAGAGAGGATATTATTGTAAAAAGTGTTTTAAATTTCTATTACACATATCAAAAAATAAGTTGACACATCATAACAATAATGATAATATGCAAAATGCAAATGATTTGCAAATTAAAAAACATTATGCAAAATCAAAGTCTTTTGTGAAAGGGCATACGATGCAGAAAAGTTATAATACAAAGGTAACACAGGAGATACAGCAGTATCTTAAGCTGCAGCAGCAGAAGAGCTTCAGTGCTTCTGATGTGTATCATTATCTTGAAAGTAATAATATAGATGTAAACCAGTCAACTGTGTACAGAACACTGGACAGGATGATGGAACATAACATACTTGTGCGGTTTAAGACGGCAAACAGTGGTAATTATTACTATAGAATATCAGATGAACATCATAACTGCGATGAGCACTTGCATATGCAGTGCAGAAAATGTGGTAAGGTTATGCATCTTGACTGTGACTTTATGAATGATATAAGAGAACTTCTTATGAAACAATATGGATTTACTCTGGAATGCAATGGTTCAACGCTTTGTGGATTATGTGCTGATTGTAAAAAGAGTCAGGAAGCTGCTGATTGTAATAAGAGTGAGAATGGTAATGGCTGATGTCATATGAATATATAGAGATAATAGCGCTTAAAAGTTGAAGAGATGAAAGGACTTTTACATGGAAGGATTATCTGGAATAAGAATAAAAATAAAAACATTAATATTATGTGCACTATTATGTACTACATTATTCGCATTTACTGGTTGTTCGGAAAATGTACAGAATAATGGAAAGATTAATATAGTATGTACAACTTATCCGCAATATAACTGGATACAGAATATTATCGGAGAAGAATCAGATAAGTTTAATCTTACATTACTTGTTGATGGTGGCGTTGATCTTCATAGCTATCAGCCATCAGCTAAGGACATGGCTAAGATATCATCAGCAGATATGTTCGTATATGTTGGAGGTTCATCTGATGCATGGGTTTTAGATGCAGTGCGTGAAACGTCTAACAAGAATATAAAAAAGGTTAATATGATGGAACTTCTTGGTGACAGAACTAAAGAGGAAGAAGTTGTTGAAGGCATGCAGGAAGATGAACACGGACATGGTCATACAGCATCAGAGGATAGCCACGCAGAGGATGGTCATTCAGAGCATAATGATTCTGATGATATAGAGTATGATGAGCATATATGGTTATCTGTTAAGAATGCAGAGGTTCTTACACAAAAGATTGCAGATGTTATAAAAGAACTTGATGCTGATAATGAAGATGAATATCAGAGCAATGCAGATGCATATATTAAGCAGCTTTCAGATCTTGATAAAGAGTATGAAAATGTTATAAATGCTTCAAGACTTAAGACAGTAATCTTTGGTGACCGCTTCCCATTCAGATATCTTGTTGATGATTATAAGCTTGATTATTATGCAGCATTTGCAGGTTGCAGTGCTGAAACAGAGGCTAGTTTTAAAACAGTAACATTCCTTGCAGGAAAGGTTGATGAGATAGGAACTAAGGTAATCCTTACAATAGATGGCTCAGATGAGAAAATCGCTAATACTATAAAAGATAATACGCAGGATAAGAATCAGGAAATACTTATGATGGATTCCATGCAGTCTGTCAGGACATCAGAATTAGAGGATTATAACTACATTAATATAATGCTTAAGAATCTAACAGTGTTAAAGCAGGCATTATCATAATTAACAAAGAGTGCCTTAGTTAAAAGATATTAGATAAAGAGATAAATATTAAATCAAAGCTGGAAAATAAGTTTATAGCAGTCAGGTTATACAAAGAAAGGGGTGACACCTGTATGTCATATATTGAATGTAACAATCTCGCTTTAGGTTACGATGGAAAGGCAGTAGTAGAGAATCTGAACTTTAAAGTGGGTAAAGGAGATTACCTGTGTGTGTTAGGAGAAAACGGTGCCGGTAAGAGCACTCTTATAAAGACAATACTTGGTCTTATAGATAAGGTTTCAGGTGATATCGTATATTCAGATGGTCTTAAAGCATACGAAATAGGATATCTTCCACAGCAGACTGTTGTGCAGAAGGATTTCCCGGCTACAGTATGGGAGGTAGTACTTTCTGGAACACTTGCCACAAGTGGATTTCGTCCATTCTATGGCAGAAAGGAAAAAGAGCTTGCAAGATGTAAGATGGAAGAGCTTGACATATGGGAACTTAAGAAGAGATGTTACCGTAATCTTTCCGGAGGGCAGCAGCAGAGAGTACTTCTTGCAAGAGCTTTATGTGCTACATCCAAGGTTATACTTTTAGATGAACCGGTTACAGGACTTGATCCTAAGGTAACAGCTGATTTTTATGAACTTTTAAAACAGCTTAATGATAAAGGAATAACTGTAATTATGGTGTCGCATGATCTCCATGCGGTATCTTATGCTACACATATTTTATACATAGACAGTGAGGACAGCTTCTATGGAACTAAAAAAGAGTTCTTAAACAGTGACAAAGCAGATGTTTTAGGAAAGATTAAAGGAGATGATAAGTAATGTCAGATTTTATTCAGGAATTTCAGTTTTATATGTCATATCCATTCGTAAGATATGCACTTATAGTTGGCGTGCTTATTTCTCTATGTTCTTCGCTTCTTGGTGTTACGCTTGTGCTTAAAAGATTCTCGTTTATAGGCGATGGCTTGTCTCATGTGGCATTTGGTGCGCTTGCAATAGCAACAGTTCTTAAGATTGCAGATGTCAATCTTTTTATAATGCCTGTAACTATCATATGTGCTGTGCTTTTATTAAGGACAGGAAATAATACACAGATTAAGGGTGATTCAGCTATAGCGATGCTATCAGTTGGTGCTATGGCGGTTGGATATCTTATACTTAATGTGTTTTCAGTATCATCTAACGTGTCAGGGGATGTGTGTTCAACACTTTTTGGCTCTACATCTATACTTACCCTTACAAGTTCGGAAGTAGTTATGTGTATAGTTGCATCTATAATAGTTGTGGCATTTTTTGTTATATTTTATAACAGAATATTTTCAGTTACATTTGATGAGAATTTTACACGTTCAATGGGAAAAAATACAGGATTATACAATCTGGTAATAGCAGTTATAACGGCAGTTATTATAGTACTTGCCATGAATCTTGTCGGTTCTTTGCTTATAACAGCTCTTCTTGTGTTTCCAGCCTTGTCTGCCATGCGTATTATGAGCAGTTTTAAGTCAGTTATAATATATTCTGCGGTACTTTCAGTACTTGGTGCGGTCGCAGGAATAATCATATCAATATTCGCATCTACGCCGGTTGGTGCGACAATAGTTACAATATATATTCTTATATACATTGTTAATTGTATAGCAGGAAAAATCTTTAGAGGATAATATAAGGTTACAGGGGCAAAAGGCTTTTAAGGGCATTTGTCCCTGATTTTGGTTATTTGTTTAAGTTTGCTTTTAGCTGGTTGTTTTGATTATTTGCTTTTGCATATTTACGGTATTTTAATGTATTTTTATAAAAATTCATTCAATTCATTTGAAAATATGTTATACTTACTTTCATAGGTTTATTTATATATAATTGTTTCGTTGTTATACAATATTATATGAGTTAATCTATATAAGCGGATGCTATAATACATTTAAGTACGATATTATAACATTATAACTTTACAAATGCAGATGAATATAGCAGAATTGTGTAGCAATGTAGCAATCCTGATACATCGGTGAGTGGCAAAACTTACTTTTGACACTCACATCAAAATATATCAGAATTATAAAAAGGATACAGATATGAGTGATAAAAAGAATAATAAAATAAAACCACAGATTCTTGTTATAGCAGGTGTGGCAGTAGTCCTTGTGGTAGCTGCCATAGTGGCAGGTGTTATATCACATAATAATAAAAATAAAGAAAATACAATTGGTATGACACTTACACAGAAGAACTTAAGACCACAGGATATGGTTGTGGATACTGATAATGAACCTAAAGAAATAACTACAGTTGAAATACTTATGGATGATACAGCCATACCGGTAGGAACTACATTTATGGCAGCAGCTATAGTTGAACCTGCTGATACGGATAAGGCACTTGTATGGTCAAGCAGTAATCAGGATGTTATGACAGTTGAGCAGGATGGTCTTGTAACCATAAAGGGAATTGGAACAGCAGCACTTACAGCTACAGTAGGAGATGTATCAGATGCTGTTGCCATAGAGGGAATATCAAGCGTTACTGCAGGCTCTAAGAACGGATATACGGTCTATACAGGTAATGGCAGCCTGACTAAGAACAGTCAGTCATCATCAGGAAGTGGAAGTTCATCATCGGCATCAGGAAAATACAGTACAGCTTCCAAAAGTAGCAGTGATACGAATAATTACCAGCAAAGTGGTTCAAAAAATAATAATACATATTCAGGAGATCCTTATAATAATTCAGAAAGTAGTTCTGGAAATAGTAGTTTTTCTGGATATGAGGAAAACAATAGAGAAAATGATTCATATAATACAGGTGATTATTCGAATTCGGGCAATACAGGAAATGCTTCGGGTAATAATGAAAGTAATTCAGGCAATACATCAGGTAGTGGCAGCAGCGATGGTAAAACAAGCAGTGATATAGGAGATGTGTTAGGTGGACAGGGATTCACACAGGAATATTCCAATGTTTATGTATACACAGAAAATGGAACTTATTATGGGGAGATAATTACCCAGCCAAATGTTTCAATTATATACATAAAACAAAGAAATGGTGGATTTGACACAAGGATTAAAGGTGTTTTAGAGGAAATGCTTCCAGATAGTTATGACCAGGTATGGAATAATTATGTATCAGCTACAAGTGACAGAACATTCACAGTTGAAGGAAGAAAGGTAAGGATAGTCACAGCATCAAGAGGTGGACATTCTCAAATAGTAATATACAATTAAGATAAAATATGATATATTTATCTAAAACTTATGTGGATTATAATGAGGTGAAGATTTTGCTTAATGAGAATAAAGTTAAAATGATGACCAAAATGGCTATATATGAGAAAAACGAAGGCAGGCGTATGTTAAGGACTGCCAGGTATTTCAAGGGTGATTATATAGCATTTGGTATATTAAAAACATTGATTACCACAACGATTGCATTTGCAATAGTTGCTATTATGTATGTGTTGTGTAATGCAGAAGGTCTTGTTGAGAATATTAATTCTATGGATTATCTGGCTTTTGGCAGACAGGTGGCAATATATTACATAATTATGTTAGTCATATTTTCTGTAATATCAGGATTTGTGTATAATTACCAGTATGAGAATTCAAGAAAAGGGCTTAAAAGATATTTTTCAAGACTTAATAAGCTTGAAAGATTCTATAATGGCCAGAAGAAAAAAAGGTAGTCTCGGAGGAAGTGATGGCGGTTTTATTAGAATTCAAAGAAAAGTTTAAGAGGTTTTATAATAAGTATGATACATATCTCGTTCCGGTATTAAAGTTTCTGGTGGCGTTAATTTCTTTTATCATACTTAATGCAAGTATAGGATATATGGAGAAGCTGAACAATCCGGTTATTGCAGCGCTTATATCAGTTGTGTGTGCGTTTCTCCCGGTTGGTTTTACCATAGTTATGTTATCAATATTCATGATAGCACATTTATATGCAATATCAGTAGAATTTGCACTTATTACGCTATGTGTGGTTTTGCTTATGTACCTGTTATATTTCAGATTTACACCAAAATCTGGATACCTTCTGATACTGACAGTGTTTATGTGTTGGATTAAGATGCCTTTTATATTACCAGTTGCTGTTGGATTGTGTTCATCAGTACTGGCTGTTATACCAGTGTCGTTTGGTGTTATTATTTACTATATTATAAACACAGCAAGTGTATACGAATCAGCAGTATCTAACAAATCAATCACAGAAAGTATGCTTCAGGTATCATATCTTATAGAAAGTCTTATAAAAAACAAACAGATGGTTCTTGTCATAATAGCATTGGCAGTAACAATAATCACAGTATATATTATAAGACGTCTTAAGATTGATTACGCATGGGGATATGCTATTGCGGTGGGAAGTGTATTGCAGTTTGTAGTTGCTATATTAGGTGAGCTTCTTTTAAAGACAGGACTTAACATCATATTGATAGTTTTGGGTGTTATATTGGGGGCATTGGCTGGATATGTGTGTAATATATTATTCTTTGCGGTGGATTTTAGAAGAACAGAGTATGTACAGTATGAAGATGATGAATACTATTATTATGTAAAAGCTGTACCTAAGATAAATGTTACCGGAGAAGATGTAAGAGTAAAACAGATTAATGCAAGAAAGACAAAGAAAGCTTCTGATATAAGTGATGTCAGACAGTCAAAATCTACTACAGCTGCAACAGAGGAAGATGATGATATGATTTTCTTTGACAAATAAAATCAAAATCTTGTACTAAACAAATATCTAATATGAGCTTATATAAGACAGATTCAAGAATATAAAAGGGGTGAGAGCGTGGCAACATCAGGTAACCTGTTACAGAATTACTTTTCTAAATTATATATTCCAAGGATAACATGGACAGATGTTATAGAGATAATTATCATTGCGGTAGTTCTTTATAATATATTATTATGGATTATGAATACTAAGGCATGGGCACTTCTGAAGGGTATTATAGTTGTCGCTCTTTTCGCAGTTTTTGCTTATCTGCTTAATCTTAAAACAATTCTGTGGATAGCAGGAAAAACTATAAGTGTAGGTATTATAGCTCTTGTTATTATATTTCAGCCGGAGCTTAGGCGTGCACTTGAACAATTAGGACGGAAACGTTTTATGTTAAGATTCTTTAATTTTGGTGATAACAGTGATAAAGATGAACGTTTCAGTGTAAAGACGGCAGATGAAATAGTTGATGCCTGTTATAAGATGGGCGCTGTTAAGACGGGTGCACTTATAGTTATTGAACAGGATATTATTCTTGAAGAATATATTAAGACAGGTATTCCTGTAGACGGTATAGTGACAAGCCAGCTGCTTATTAATATATTTGAACATAACACACCACTTCACGATGGAGCTGTTATCATAAGGGGTAACAGAGTGGTTGCAGCAACATGTTATCTTCCACTTACTGATAATGTTAACCTTAGTAAAGCACTTGGAACAAGACACAGGGCAGGTGTTGGTATAAGTGAAGCAACAGATAGTCTTACAATAATAGTTTCAGAAGAAACAGGTAAAGTTTCGGTTGCATTTGGTGGAGAGCTTATACATGATATAGATGCTGATTCACTTAAGAATAAGCTTGAGTATATCAGGAGAAGAACTATAGATGTTAAGTCATTTAAGATATGGAGGGGCAGGTTGAAGCATGAAAGAGAAGATATTTAATAACCTCAGCCTGAAAATCGTATCTGCTGTATTTGCCGTGATATTATGGACGGTTATTGTTAATATATATGACCCTAATACAAGTTATACTTTTAGTAATATATCAGTTCAGCTCACCAATACACAGAGTCTTACGGATAAGAATTACACATTTGATGTGGTAGATGGAGGTAAGATATCAGTTACTGTAAGTGGTCCTAAGAGTGTTGTAACAGACCTAAAGGCGAGTGATGTAGTTGCAACGGCAGATTTAAGCAAGGTTACAGCATTTACAGACTATGTGGATATACAGGTTCAGGTTGTAAAAGATGGTCAGGTGCTTAATAATGTTG
>JBNMGS010000038.1:0-9347 GCA_050872365.1 Lachnospira sp. | reverse complement strand
TCCTTATCTGCTGCTTCTGTCACTCCGTCTGTATACAGGAATATCTCATCACCATTATTTAGCTGTAACTCATACTTTTTATATCTTGTAATATCCATTCCTGCAAGAATAAAGTTAGGCTTTGTTCTTAAATATTCAACTTCACCATCACTATGCTTTATTAACGGTGGATTATGTCCTGCATTAACATATGCTAAAACGCCCGTTGTAAGATTAAGCTGTCCCATCCATGCAGTCACAAACATTTCAGCTTCATTATTTTCACATAATTTCTGGTTTGCTATAGTAAACACTTCGTCTATATTTCTTTTACTTTCAACAAGATTTTTAATAAGTGCTTTGGCACGCATCATAAAAAGAGCTCCTGGAATACCTTTTCCTGAAACATCAGCGACTATGAATGTCAGATATTTTTCATCAATCATATAAAAATCATAGAAATCCCCTCCGACTTCTTTTGCTGCTTCCATTGATGCATAAATATCAAACTCTTTATGAGCTGGAAATGGCGGAAATACTGATGGCAGCGATGAATGCTGGATTTGTCTTGCAAATTCCAATTCCCTGTCTATTCTGCTTTTCGCTTCTTCTATGTAATGTTTTAAAGTATCAACAGTTGCATTAATATCATCTGAAAGTGATGCAAACTCCTGATTTTCCCGTACATTAACATATACATCAAGATTACCATCAGTAATCTTCGATAATGAATCATTTATCTTATGAATATTATTAACTATAAGTATCTTAATAAGAAAATAAATATGCGTAAATAATGCTGCAAAAACAACAACTTCCATAAACATAAGAATACAAACAGCAATATTACGTGAAAACATAGCTTCTGTTACTGGAATTGCAGCTATAAGATAAAAACCTTCTGTAATATCAAATATACAGTATGAGTCCGTATCACCTATATCTGCCATAAACCTTTCCCCCATACCTGGCTCTGACTTCTGCTTCGCCTTTTTTGCTATTACTGATTCCCCGATAAGATTACTATCATTAGCAGCAACAACTACAAGATCATCATCACATACAATAATACCACCATTCTGCTCTATATGTCTGTTTTTCACAGCTTCCTGAATTCCTGCAGTAATTTCATCCTGAAACTGGTCAGCATCATAACCTACCTGTACGATACCTCCATTCTCAAGTGAAACTGCTGCATATTTTCTATAAATGCTGTTATCCACAGCCACTTGCTGATAGCTTTGAACATAGTATTCATGATCTTTAAGCTTGCTCATAAACTCAGCAGATTGTGTTCCTGATGCCATGTCATACCATAGAAATTCTTTCATGGTGCTTTTTATTATTATTCCATTATTATTTATAATATTGATGTCAGCGACATTATATTCTTTAGCAAGTTCTGATAGATCTTCATTTGAGGTATTATCAGTTATCTTTAATGCCACTGCACTTGTAATTCTTAAAAGATTATCATCTGATGCTTCCTGTACAGCTTTTTTCACATCTTCAAGATTAAGATTTAAAAGCTCATCAACGTTAGTATAAGCTATTCGTGTTTGCAGGGAGTAAGTGAATACAGATGTAATTAAAAAAGCTATAACAACACATATAAGCAGAAGAAACTGGAATACCTGGGATATCTGTCTGTTCTGTTTTGACTTATGTACTTTCTCCCTGCCTATTATGGATACAAGAAGCAACGATAACATAACCGATATACCTGTACAGATTATCATTGGAGGCGCACATATAGCTACAATCTCATATGCTTTACCAATATGTTCCATATTAGTTATAAATATAAGAAGCATATGTGTAACTTCCGTAGTTATGCCTATAGCAAGACCATAAAACCATGATGCTTTTTTATTTTCAAACATAAACTTACGACATATGGCTCCAAAAGCACCTGATAACAGGCATCCTAATGTGCATGCTGTCCTTGTAAATACCCCTGCTCCCCAGTAAGATGCAAACCAGCGGTACACACCACCAATAACTCCGGCAATAATTCCAGATGGTCCGCCAAACAAAAGTCCTGCCGTAAGTGGCGAAGCATTCCTTGCATTAAGAACTGCTCCGTTGACTTCAACGCCATAATCTGTCGCCAGCATAGCGATTCCACCAAAAAAGACTCCTGTTAGTATCTGTCGTAACCAATAATTCCATTTACCATAGTTAGTATTTCTTTCCATGCAGTAAAGGCATACTGATAATGCAACAGGCAGCAAAGTTGCCATAAGCAGCTTGACTATCGTTATAATATCATAACTCATATTAATCCTCATTTCTGTGCACGTTTTTTGCGCATATCGAGTTTGTGTCAAGTATGCACAGACACAAATCTCGTGTGTGAAAATTAATTTTTCACACTATTCTGTCTCCATTCTCATCACAGACATTATAAAATTCCCCAGTTTAATATCAGCACGTTAAACCACCAACCATCAAACCGGGGAACATTTTATTTCTATAATCTTTATTCAATATTAAGAAAATCTGAAAATCCTGTTATATTAAACACTTCCTTAATATCATCTGATGCATTAATAATCTTAAGTCCATCCTTAGAAGATAATGCCTTATATGCCTTAAGTATAACTCTAAGTCCTGCTGACGATACATATTCCAGCTTTTCCATATCAATAACCAGACCATTAACTTCATCAGATAATTCTGATATTTCTTTTTCAAGTTCTGGCGCTGTAATAGTATCAAGACGTCCCTCAAGAACTAATACAGGTGTTTCTTCTTCAATTTTTTTAATAGTAAGACTCATAATACTCCTCATTTCTGCGCATATTTTTAATAGGTTTACATCAGCTGCGCTTAGACATAAACTACAATTGTGTGAATAATTTTTCACACTGACTTTTACTTACAATATAACTATCACTTTGAATAAAAAATCCAACTTAATAAGTATAGCAAAAATATTATGATATAGGTAGTAAAATGTCAATAATACATTGTCATAATTCATTCATACTTGTATAATCAGAGTTTGTAACATATAATTCCGGTATTATTATTTACTACTTTTATTACAAAACGATTTTTAATATATTTTTACCGTTCATATATTGATATATCAGATTCTTTGAAAGTTTCCTGACCATCAATATTCCTAATCCTCCCGGCTCACGCTCAGATACTGGAATCGTTAAATCAGGATTATCAGCGCTAGTCGGATCATATTGCAATCCGTCATCTTCAAATATCATCTTTAATATATCATCACCATATATAACTGTTATTTTAACATATGATGCTTTGCTATAATAAACAATGTTTGAATATATCTCATCTAATATTATCTGTGCTTTACCAGCAACCTTAACAGGAACCTCTAATGTTTCAAGTGTATTATCCATAAACTCAACAACAGCTTGAATAGATGCTTTATCAGGAACTGTTTCATATTCTGCCATGCAGCAATTCTTTTCTGACGCCATATCGATCTCCATTCCAAAACTATCTATACATATCATAAAACAACTTTATGATTCATTAAAGTAGCGACGTTTGTATATTAACAACATGATAATACTAAGCACAAGTGACAACGCTTCTGCAACTGACCATGAAAGCCATAATCCTCTTTCACCAAACAATGCAGACAATCCAAATATACAGGCTGATAATATAACAAACGTTCTGACACCTGATAATAATGCTGAAATAGCACCATTAGAAAATGCTGTAAACATTCCAGATGCAAATATATTAAAGCCGGTAAATATACATGCCGGAATTACATATACCAGACATTTGCATGTGAGCTCATAGAACTTTCTTGATTCTCCTGTCTGTCTGAAGAATACCCCTGCTATATTCTTATAAAACAGTGCAACTAGTACTGTAACAAGAACTGTAAAAAATGCTGTTAATATAACTGAAAGTTTAAATATCTTTCTTCTCATAGTAACATTGCCATTACCATAATGGTAGCTGAATAATGGTTCCACAGCTGTTGTTAATCCCATAAATATTGCCATTACAATGAACTGTACATACAGATATACTGACACAACACTTACACCTATATCTCCATAGAATTTATATGCTAGCCAGTTCATAAAAAGCGCCGTAACTCCCGCAGCAAGATTAGATACCATCTCAGATGAGCCATTATAACACAATTTAATTATTTTCTTAAATTCGATTTTCACAAAGCTGAAATGATACTTACTGCTTCCTGCAGGTGAGTAAAAATATAAAGCATATAGAACTGGAACTATATATCCTATTATTGTTGCTATAGCAGCTCCTTTAGTTCCCCATCCAAAATACTTCATAAACACATAATCAAATACAATATTTAATAAACCACCAACTATTATAAGTACACCTGCAGTAACAGTTCTTCCCTCTCCTATAATAAGAATTCCAAGAACAGTCTGAAGCATGATTGCCGGAGCACATACAGTAAGCACCATATAATAAAACTTAAGGTACTCTATATTAGCTTCTGATGCACCCAGCATTTTCATAATTGGTTCTGCAAAAATCACACCAATTATTGCAAAAATCACACTTATAATTATAGATACTATAAGTGTCTGTGAAAATCTGCGATCTGCCTCCTCTTTTCTGCCTCTTCCTATAAGTTCAACAATCATCGCATTTCCACCGGTCCCCATCATCATACCCATTGCAAGAAGCAGGCTTATAACAGGATAATACAGATTAACAGCCGCTATTGCATAAGGACCTACATATTTTTCTATAAACATGCCATCGACAATCTGGTATATTGATATAAATACAAATGTAAATATACTTGGCAGAACGAATAAACAAAGCGAACCAATGTTATAATCACGTTCTAATTCAGCATTATCATTTTTATTGTCTTTCATTATCTTTTTTTCATCCATTTTAACCACCAGTTCTCACTTAAGAATCCACCTTCACCGGCAGATTTGGATATTTCCCTTCCAAGCTTCTTTATAAGTACACCTTCATCACCAATATGTCCTAATAACGCATCTATAGTAGCACAATATATTTTCCTGTATCTATCAATGCTATCATCATTGTAAAGACTTGCTGCGTAATCTATCATCATAACAATACCTTCATCCCTGTTGAGTATTTCAAGATCCATAATATTCTGTGATGCCAGCTTCTCATTATCGAGTTCAACCTCTCCAATAAGACCAGGAATTTCTCCAAGATTTCTTATATCATCCTGATAAAGAACACATGCATAATCATCTTCTACAACATTATTATCACTTTCTATGTATGGATAACAGCTATGTGTTATACCACTGTTAATCTGCTCAATAACATCATCATACAATTCTTTTAAAGTTGTATTCTGTGTAAACTGCACACCAACAGGAAGATTTCTGAACAACAGACCAACTGATGACATTTCATTAAGATCATTTCTTCCATTATATATCCATGACAGCATAATATCAGGCTTTTTTTCATATATTGCATTCGCAATGGCAGATACAGTTATAAAGAAAGCATTTCTTGAAACACCATATTTTTCACCTATAATATCAAGCTGCTTTTCACTGACTGGAAGCATAACAAATACTTCGTTATCCTTATTCTGTCTGGTTACATTATCAGTTGATATATGCCTGCACCAGTTCACACCCGAATATCTGTTTTCAAAATAATCCCTGCTTTCCTTATAAAAGTCAGATTCAACCTGTTTTTCTCTTTTATCAAGAATATAATAATAGTAATCCTTTGCGAGATCCTGTCCTGCATATGCTGTAAGAACATTTGTAAAGAATACTTTTGATGATGTTCCGTCAAATATAGTATGATGAACATCCATAAACATATATCCAGCTTCCTCTGTCTCAAATATTCTGAATCTGGCAAGCTTTGACCTTATAATCTTAAATGGCTGTACAAGTGTCTTCTTTATATCATCTAACTCAGCCTCTGATACCTTTTCAAGTTTCACCGCTTCAAAGTTATCCTCTGAGTACTTCTGACATATCTCACCATCCTCATTAAAGAAGAATTCCGTCATGAATACCGGCTGGTTCTTAATTGCCGTATTAACAGCATTAACGAGCATATCCATGTCCATAATATTCTTATCAAGTTTAACCATATTGTATAGATTATACATAGTTGAATCTGGTGTATACAACTGATAATCAATCATATATATCTGCTCTGTCGTTAAAGGATGTACTTTTTTAAGTGCCTCATCATTTATCTCATCAGGGGATTCTCCATCTGTTACATGTTCCCTGTAAAGCTCGGCAATCTTCTCAGGAGTATGTCCTCTGAATATATCTGTCGCAGTAAGTCCTGGAAGCTTAACCTCTTCTAAAACATCCATAGATCCAAGCGAATCACCACCAAGCTGATAGAAATCATCCTTAATACCTATTTTCTTCATTTCAAGAACTTTAGCAAATGCATCGCAAAGTGCTGTTTCTATATCATCTCTTGGAGCAACGTAATCATCCTTGTAATCATCAAAAACAGGTGCAGGAAGTGCTTTTCTATCCATCTTTCCAGTTGCCTTAAGCGGTACCGCATCTATATGTATAAAGAATGACGGTAGCATATAATATGGAAGATACTTCTCCATTTCTTTTCTTGTCTTTTCAAAATCGACCTTCATATTCTTAAGATAATATACACAAATGAATACTTTTCTTCCATCATCAAATATTCTTGCTGCAGCCCAGTCTATACCAAGAACTTTTTTTGCAACTCCTTCTATTTCGCCTGGCTCAACTCTGTTACCATTAATCTTAACCATATCATTAAGACGTCCACATATGATAAGTCTGCCCTCTGAATCATACTTTCCAAGATCTCCTGTATGATATATTCCATCTTTAAAAGCTTCAGCTGTCTGCTCAGGAAGATTAATATATCCTCTTACATAAGGATTCTCAAAGCATACCTCTCCTTCCTGTCCTTCGCCTGCTTCATTTCCATTTTCATCAATAAGCATTACTTTATATCCACACTCTGACTTACCCACAGGTGTTTCATCATACTTCTTATCTATGAGAAAATGTGTAACCGCAAAACCAGCCTCACTCATAGTATAGAAATTATGTATTTTTAAGCCTTCAAGATATACGCCATTTGCAGGTTCTGAGCCAATAATACAGAATCTTAACATTGGTGGCTTCTTATTCATCTTTCTTATATAAGATGGTGTAAGAAATGTTCCAGTTATCTTATTTTTCAATAAAAACATAAGCATCTGCATAGGATTTTTAACAACAGAATATGGAACAACATTTATATATATAGCATGCACAAGTCCCGAAAATATTATTGTCACTGATGCAACAAAATTAAGAGGTGCAACAAGTGCAAATCTGTCATCAGGCTGAGTAAGCGGCTCACATGATGTCATTATGCTTGCATTAATAATTCTGTCAATATTGCCATATTCATGAAGTACACCCTTAGGGTTGCCTGTTGTTCCAGATGTATATACAGCAAACGCTGCTGCATGCTCATCAAGTGGTTCATATCCTTCTATCGGCTTTACATGCTGTATATCAGCCCATACCTTTGCATCAATAACAAGCGTACATCCGCAGTCTTTTTTAATGAATTCTATTCTTTCCGGAGCATAATTATCTTCTACTATAACGAATGCTGCACCAGCTCTTAATATTCCTCCAAGTGCAATAATAGGATGTATTCCTCTTGGAAGACATATCATAACAAAGTCTTCTTTACCTATGCCTGCATTCTTAAGATATGCATACACTCTTCCTGTCAGCTCATAATACTGACTATATGTAATTCCTTTAATCGAATCATCCGCAAGAATAATTTTATCTTTATACTGCACGGCATTCTTTTCCATAATTTCTAATATATTGTACATTTCAACCCTCCATTTCGTTAATTTATTAATCTCTCACTGAGTTTGAATTAGTATTCTGGATATATGCAATAGTTCGAAGTATATGATATATTAATTCAAGTAATGAAATGCGAATCCCCAGATAAATCATTTCATAAGCACCTCCAGAAAAAATTCAAATTATTTTCTATGTCTGACTAATTGTCTATGTACTATTAATAATTTAACATAACAATGTTGCTTTTTCGTTGCTTTCTATTAATCGTCTTAAGCATTTACCCTTTGTCTTTCCACCAACCTGGCAAAAAATCCGTTTTTGCACATTAGTTCATCGTATGTACCATCTTCTATTATTTTTCCTTCATCAAGCACAATAATACGATTGCATTGTTTTATTGTTGATAATCTATGTGCTATGACTATACGCGTGCACTTAAGGGTATACAATGCATCTGATATCTGCTTCTGTGTAATATTATCAAGTGCACTGGTTGCTTCATCAAAAAGTAATATTTGGGGCTTTGGGGCTATGGCTCTTGCTATCATAAGTCTCTGTCTTTGTCCACCCGAAATACCACCAGCACCTTCAGATACAAGTGTATTCATTCCCATAGGCATACTACGTATGTCATCGGCTATACCTGCCAGCTCTGCTGCCTCCCATGCTGCTTCTCTTGAAAGCTGTGGAGCAGATATTACTATGTTAGAGTATATATCACCATAAAAAAGCTTTCCGTCCTGCATAACTGAGCCTATATTATGACGAAGCGACTTAAGATCCAGCGAGGTTATATCCTGACCGTCATAATATATAGCTCCCTTCTGTGGTTCCTCGAATCCAAGAAGAAGTCTCATAAGTGTTGACTTACCACAACCTGTTTTACCTACGATAGCAACATACTGTCCAGCTTTTATCTTAAGCGACAGGTTATCGATTACATAAGGCATATTATCAGTATATTTGAAAGATACATTATTTAATTCTATATTACCTTTTAGCGATGTTACTATATGCTTTCCTTCCGAAACCTCCGGCACCGTTTCAAGAATCGGCTTTGCCATCTCAAGAATCGGCCGTATATTAGCCAGTGTAAGTGCAATACCTACAACCGACATAAACGCACCACTCACCATGCCATAAGCTGTATTAAAAGCATAATAATCTGCAACTGATATTCCGCTTTTTACAGAGAAATAATACATAACTATTGTTCCAGTAAGCGATATGGCGCTGCTTATAACTCCGTTAAACATAATAATAAAAGGTGGTCTGTACCTAAGCTTTGATTCCTTGCCATATAGTTTTAACCAGCGTGCAAACATACGTTTTTCTGAACCTGAAAGTTTTATTTTCTGTATACCTGTGAGCATAGAATAAGTCATGCCACTTCGCTTAGCCGTCAGCTTCATCTGTTGTTCACTTATTTTCATCTGTCTAAACGAGCTATATAATGAAAAAACTATAGTTACAGCTATTATTATAAGTGCAGGAACAACTAAAGCTCTTGCGTATTTAAATATTTGTACTATATATATA
>JBNMGS010000037.1:0-9415 GCA_050872365.1 Lachnospira sp. | reverse complement strand
TCTTTATAAATGCTTCCTCAACATCTGCATTTGTTATATACTTTGACTTCTTTCTGGCTGCTCCGATAGCTGCTTCGTTCAGCACATTTTCAAGGTCAGCACCTGTAAAGCCTGCTGACGTTCTTGCTAGCTTTTCAAGGTCAACATCATCACCAAGTGGCTTCTTTGCTGCATGAACCTTAAGTATATCAAGTCTTCCCTGTACATCTGGTCTTCCGACAACTATCTTTCTGTCAAATCTTCCCGGACGGAGTATAGCAGGGTCAAGAATATCTATTCTGTTAGTAGCTGCCATTACGATGATTCCTTCATTAACACCAAAGCCATCCATCTCAACAAGCATCTGGTTTAATGTCTGTTCTCTTTCATCATGTCCGCCACCCATACCTGTTCCTCTTCTTCTGGCAACAGCATCTATCTCATCAATAAATATGATACAAGGGGCATTTTTCTTGGCTTCTTCAAACATATCCCTTACTCTGGATGCTCCAACACCGACAAACATTTCAACGAAATCGGAACCTGATATACTAAAGAATGGCACATTGGCTTCTCCGGCAACTGCCTTTGCAAGAAGTGTCTTACCTGTACCTGGAGCTCCTGTTAATATAACACCCTTTGGTATTCTGGCTCCAAGTGATGTGTATCTTACAGGATCCTTAAGGAAATCAACTATCTCCTCAAGTTCTTCTTTTTCCTCGTTAAGACCTGCAACATCCTTAAATGTCACCTTATTATCCTCGCCACTTATCATACGTGCACGGCTCTTGCCAAAATTCATCATCTTGGCGTTGCCACCGCCACCGCCAGCCTGTCTTGTCATCATCATCATAAAGAATATGAGTACAACAAGGCTCAGTCCAAAAGGAAGCAGCGATGTAAGAAGAACGCTCTGTCTTGTTACATCCTTAAGTGTATATGTTATGTCTTTATCAAGCAGTATTTCCTCTACCTGCTTAACATCTGATACATAAACGCTCTTAACATTCTGTGTTCCACTTACTTTCACAGACAAGACGCCTGTTGGAACCTCTGCATTCTGTCTTATAACAACACTCTCTACTTTTCCTTTGTTAACATCATTGACAAATTCACTATATGTGTAATCACTCGTACCTGAATTCATACGCGATATATACATAATGAACATCGCTGCAATAATCACAATAACAAGATATATTCCAACACCTGAGAATCTTGCACCTTTCTTATTATCCATTATAACTCTCCATTCTTATGCATTTTTAACTGATATAATAAGGTATACATTGAATTGCATGCATGCAAGCATTTATAGATGATACCTTTTGACCCTTTAATCATATTTATTCTTCATCTTCAAGGTGTACAACACCAATAAATGGAAGATTTCTGTATCTCTGGTCATAATCAAGACCATATCCTACTACGAATTCATCCGGAATATTGAATCCATTATATTTAACATCGATATCCACTTCTCTTCTGTCCGGTTTATCCAGAAGAGTACATATACATATATCCTGTGGATTACGTGCCTCTAACATAGGCATAAGTCTGTATAATGTATTTCCGGAATCAATGATATCTTCAATTACAATAACATGTTCACCCTCTATTGATTCGTCAAGGTCTTTCTTTATAACTATGTTGCCACTTGACTGTGTTCCACTTCCATAACTTGAAGTCTGCATAAAATCTATCTTTACAGGAACTGTTATTCTCTTAGCCAGTTCACAACAGAAGAATGCGCTTCCCTTAAGAATACATATAAGTTTTACTTCTTTTCCCTCATAATCTGCACTAATCTTCTCACCAAGCTCTGCTATCTTTGCCTGAAGTTCTTCCTCTGATATCATTACGCTTATCTTATGCATATCTGCCATAATTAATTCCTCTCTTTCACGTTAACCAATATCTTAAGCACACGGCTTGTATTATCATCTATAAGATAACTCTCACATCTTCTTACTCCGCATGCCCATAACACATGATTTTTATCACATACAAGAAGTATTGCATCTCTGTATGCTGATGGTATCTTTTTGTCAACAAATTCTTTTTTTATTTTTTTGGTTTTTCCATCCTTAGACACCACTATATCATCCTGCTGTTTTCTGAATCTTATATCCAGCAATTTATTAATTTTATCATAATCATAATATTTCGCATAGACATTATTTGATTTATTTACGCAAATTTTACCATTATCAGTTGCTCTTTTGTCATTAATTAAAAATGTTTTTTTATCAATAAGGGAAAATGTTATACTTTCTGCATATTTTTCCCCCTCGTTAGCAATATATATATTTTTATCAACTAACACTGTCAGATTATTCTGTCTTGTAAGTACATCTGTGTTAACTGCAATGTTATATTCACTGTCATTGCCGGAATTGCTTTTTTTATAATCATTCTCAGCAAATGGTATATTTATACCTTTTTCATTTTTATTTTTTCTTTCTTCCTGATTGCTCTTTTTAAGTGTTATATAGTCATACTCTCTCTCCGCTATGATACCATATACTGAACATATTTTTCTTCCTGTCTGCATATTCATAAGAGAAACTATATCTGACACATTCACTGAATATATATCTTTAGCTCTGCCTGCAAGTCTTACAAGACATTTATAAACAACTCGTTTTATAAGAATCATATCTGCTGCTTTAAGCCTTGCCACTTCTATCTTTATAATATCAGGACTTAAAGTTTTATTGCCCATGCTGGAATCTTCTGTATATACATCCATCTGCTTACAGCCACACTCATGTACACTGTCTGCATACAGCTTATCCGCCTGTTCATCTATATAATCCTCTGCTTCCCTGATATCCTGTGCCATAGATGATATGTTCTCTACAGCCCTTTTATTGATATTTCTGCACATATACGGAAGTATTACATTTCTTATCGCATTTCTTGTGTAATCATTATCATAATTAGTTATATCCGTAACATATTCCTGATTTTTCTCTGACAGGAACTCTTCTATCTGACTTCTTGTTATACATAATAACGGTCTGCATATATTATCACGTACCGGAACTATTCCACGTACTCCTTTTAATGATGTTCCACGCGCCATATTCATAAGAACCGTCTCCGCCTGGTCATTCATATGATGTGCAACTGCTACCACAGCATGTCCGTCAGTTGAATATTTTTCTGCTATGTCATTGAATATTCTGTAACGTTCAATTCTTCCTGCTTCCTCTACGGTAAGATTATTCTGCCTTGCAATCCCAACGCAGTCAATATGTTCCACATAACAGTCCACACCATTGCTTTCACATAGCTCTCTTGTAAAATTCTCATCATATGATGCCTCCTGTCTTATCATATGGTTCACATGTACTGCATGAATATGTACATCCGGCTGATATATATTCACATAGTTACACAGCATAAGTAAAAGACACACTGAATCAGCTCCCCCTGATACCCCAGCTACAATGTGCCTGCAGCCGTCAAACATATGATTACTTTTTATATAACCAAATACTTTTTCCTCAATTTTTGTCGTATGTTTTTTCATTTCATTCCTCATCTTTTATATAATATATATTTTTTTAATCCGCGAACTAAGGATTGTTTCGTGCTACGTGATCAAGAATCATCTTGCATACGTATCAAAAAGTCCAAAAACAAGTACTGTACAATCATCAAAGGCTTCCTCATGATCATATCCGATAGATTTTTTTAATATCTCATCAGCTATTGCCTTTGGTTTTTTCATCTTTACACTGTTAATTATCTCAACCAGTTTTTCCTCTTTATTAACATCCGGAAGATTGTCAAGTACGCCATCACTTATCATTATAACATAATCTCCATCATATAACTTTTTATCTGTACAATCACAATCAACCTGTTCAAGTACCCCCATAGGAAGGGTTGAAGACTTTATTATCTCAACCCACCCATCTCTTTTAATAAATGTAGACACTGCCCCCATCTTTATACAATGCATTATACCAGACTGACAGTCAAGCACACTCATATCCATAGTAACCGGATTACCCATTCCTCCTCCGTTAATATATGCAGAATTAATAAAATCAATAGCCGTTTTTTCCTCAAATCCTGCATCTATGCAATTTTCCATTAATTCAATAACCATTCTGCTTTCTATAAATGCTCTTTTTCCTATTCCACAGCCGTCTGCGATTGCAGCCACCACTTTCCCACAGGCAAGATTAGATACCATGAAATTATCCCCATTAAATCCACCTTTATCCTTACATTCCCTTGCAACACCATATAGAAAACGAAACCTGTTCTCCTGATGAAACACATATTGCTGACATTCATCATTTATTACAAGTCTGTTATTGTGATCTGAATAATATCCTCCATCAAATACATCTGATACTATTTTTCTTATCTTTCTTTCGGACACACAGCCTTTTCCAAGTGTTTTAGCCTTTACAATCACTTCATATCTTCCACTTCTGCTCTTAAGCACATTAACTTCCTTAATTACAATTCCTGATATAAGTGCTCTTGATGACATGTCCCTGAATACACTTCTTGCCGGTTTATCAGCATGCATCTGCATAAGTGTACAATCATCAAGAATGTCTGCAACAAGAAACAATTGTCTTTTAAAGCTTGGACTTTGGGCCTTATCACCTGATGCACTTTCATAAGCTTCCCCAAGCCTTCTGAATGTTTTTGCCGTTTCCAAAAGTCTGTTAACTGTATATGTCATACATAACTCGTCATTTCTGCTCATTGCTGTCTCCCCTTACTTCTGGCAATTTTATAGCTTTTTATGTCTTAAGCAAAAAATCTTTTCTGCAAACAGAAATAGCCTTTTATACTTTTGACACCTGTCTCCTATGTTTTTTATTTAACAGATATGATTATATACATTCATGTATGCAAAAAATGTCATTTAATGCTACTTTTCCAACTCTGTAACAACTATAAAAAGCACACATATATAGCCGATATTTTCCGGCTATATATTATGTGCTTATATTCATCAGTGAATGTCAATATCCACTTTTAACACTCACATCATTTCTTTCCTCTGAATATAATTTCATCAGGGTATACCAGACCAAACTTATCCTTGGCAACCTCTTCAACGAATTTCTTTGTCTGTATATATTTCTTATATTCATTGAGTTCATCTGTTCTTTTCTGTTCTTCTTCTACCTGTGTCTGAAGCTCAGCTATTTCTTTTTCATATTCAACATTCTTAGCTTCAATATTCTTTTTTCCATTCCATAGAAGTATCCCAAGTCCGATAACAACAAGCATGGCAAAAACCATTCCTAATATAGCTGAACGCTTTTGTCTCTTCCTGCGCAGTTCTCTTTCTCTTCTGGTTTCAAACCTCATATAGACCGCTCCATTTCTGTATATCATCTTTTTTCATATAAGCCTGAATATTGATATTATCAATGTATTTATCGAAAGTTAATCTTGTCTGTATTATCTTCTACATTACTCTGTACCTTGGCTTTTTTAAGTCTGCCTTTATTTATCCGTGATGTTACACACTCTCTTATATGTATACAACACCATTTCAATGGAAATAACAACTTTCCTACCACCATTTTAATCACTGACAATAGGAATTTCAATGGTTTTATTATTATCCCGACTATTTTAATAACATAATTTATCAGCCTGACACCATATTTTATGTAATATCTGCTTAATGCCTTAGCATATAACCCGGCTCCCATAATGAATCCGGCTATGATAAATGCCCTTATAACACCATCGTTAACATAGAAACATATTGAAAACACTTTCACTGAAATATACATCCAGTATACTATATCTTCAAGTGCCGGAACAAGCAATGTTTTATGTTTTACTATTCTTCTGAATATCCTTATCGTATCATATTCTGCAGCAAATACCATTCCCCACCAGAGAGTCCTGCAAAGTGTACCACTCTCCCATACAATCTCTGCCGTCATAGATTACACTACCTGAACAGTCTGTTAACAAGTGATTCACCCTTTTTACCTGCCGGACTGTTCTGTGAATAAACTAAAGAATCTATCCTGCCATCAACATCAAGTTCTCCTTTTTCTACTGACAGCTTATTAACATGAAGTGCATCCCCTTTTATAACGATAACTCCATAATCTGATTCCAGCATCACTTTAACCGGTTCAAACGATATAACGTCTGTGATTCCTGTGAATTCAACTTTTTTTCTGTCCTCCATACGGACTGTGTGAGGATGTCTCACCCGCCTTGTTTCCTCCATAATTCACAACTCCCTTCAAGCATTTACAAGCTAACTTACATATCTACTTGTCTAATATATTGTGAAATATGTGAAAATATGACTATCTGATAATTAAATAGCTTGAATATATCAAATATGTTAAATTCGTCGAATACATTTAATATATTAAATGTATTAAATATATTAAATATATTCAAACATTTCTTTAGCTTCTTCTTTCTTAACAGTATCTTTTACGTCTGTAACCCTTACCTTAACATTCTTATTGCCAAACGATATATCTATGATATCCCCAACCTTAACATCAACTGATGCCTTGGCAACCTTATCATTAATCATAACCCTTCCTGCATCGCAGGCATCATTAGCTACTGTACGTCTCTTTATAAGTCTTGACACCTTTAAATATTTATCTAATCTCATATTAATTTTATCCTCATTTCTGCTCTTGTTTTACATAACACTAATATATCGGCAATCCTGTATCACTTTATATATGTTTCTGAATAAATATCATTACATATATACATGTATGACATATCAGCTTCCATTTGCATTATATATTTATTATACAGGTGGCAAAGTTAAATCTGCCACCCACTGATATATAAGTATTGCCCTATTGCCACGCAATTCACATAATACTTAATCTGCATAACCAATTAATATTTGAAGCTGTCTATGCCTACGCACAGTATACCTATATCCTGACCTTATTGCAAGTGTTATCAGCCTTCCATGTGTTTTCCCAGAAAGTCTGCAGCCACTTTCACAATACTCTTTTCTCCTTCTGTAAATTTATGTCCTGAATCAGCCGTAAGCATAACAACAGTTCCCAATACATCTCCTGAACTTATTATAGGACTTATCACCTCACCGCCACACTCGTAATCAGGCACAACATCTATATATGATGCTTCTCTAACATTTGCTGCGACATTTTTCCTTTCTTCCATAATAATATTCATCTCTTTAGATATCTGTTTTCCCTGTATGTGCTTTTTTTCATTACCTGCTGCTGTTATAACCTGGTCTCTGTCTGTTATCGCGATTGTCATACCTGTATTTACAGCCATCGACTCTGCATATTCTCCTGCAAATGTGGTTATATCCCCCATAGGTGAATATTTTTTTAAAACTATCTGTCCATCCATATCTGTATATATTTCCATCGGGTCGGTTTCCCTTATCCTTAAAGTTCTTCTTATCTCTTTTGGTATAACTATTCTTCCAAGATCATCAATCCTGCGGACAATTCCAGTTGCTTTCATATAAATCCTCATTTCTGCACACATTTTTACACTTAGTAGATTTGTGTCATATGCGCATAAACACAAATCCCATATATGAATATCAGCTATTAATCTGATTCTTCATACTAACATTACATAGCTATTTAAATTAATTATTTCCATAATTATGCTGTATGTGTAGTATGTGGAAATGTATCAGATTTATTCACAGACACTTTCTTTTGCGCTCATTCTACATTTTGTGATATTATTAGGATTAAATTAAGCTGTGATTTGTAATTTGCAAATCTGCATTGTTTAAAGATATTGATTAGTGGCAATGATTATATGATGTAAGTGTCAAAAGTATAAAACAATGTCATTCACCCGCTTATAAGCGGGCTCATGTGGATTCAGACCTTTTGACCCTGATATCATTTATATTAAATATTAACAGGAGGCTAAACTTATATGGTTATAGATTTTCATACACACAGCTTTCCAGATGAACTTGCTGACCGTGCTGTAGGTCGTCTTGCACAAAACGGTGGTATTCCTAATTATCTTGATGGGAGGGTTTCATCTATTCAGAAATCTATGAAAAAAGCTGGAATTGATTATTCCGTACTGCTGCCAATAGCAACCAAACCAACCCAGCAAAAGACTATTAACAGAATCGCTATAACAACCAATGAAACATTCCGCGAATCAGGACTTATATCGTTTGGTACAGTACATCCCGACAATGAAGATTACAAAGATATTTTAAGAAATCTTGCCGCAAACGGAATTCCCGGCATTAAACTTCATCCGGTATTCCAGCGCACCAACATAGATGACCCGCGTTATCTTAACATCATAAGCTGTGCTTTCGACAATAATCTTATCGTATCCATACACTGTGGTATGGATGTCAGTTTTCCTAACTGCGATGAAGCGAGTGTTGAACGAATCTCTGCTATGATTCATTCCGTTGAACCCCACAAGCTCGTACTTGCACATATGGGTGGCTGGGGTATGTATAATGATGTGTGTGATAAACTCATCGGCATTCCCGGCGTATGGCTCGATACAGCATTTGTTTTAAAAAACTCTCCTGACTTTTACTTTCTTCCAAAAGAAAAGTTCGTTGATATGGTACGCGCACACGGCACAGACCATATACTGTTTGGAACTGACAGTCCATGGTCTGACCAGTCTGAGTCTCTTAAGCTTGTACGTGAAAGCGGACTTAACAACGATGAGATAAGAATGATACTTGGTGATAATGCAACAAGACTGCTTGATACATTCTTTTCATATAATTAATTTTTAACAATGACAAGCTGTATAACAGCTATCTTCTGACAACATCAGATTATCTATTTTCAAGCAAATTAAAAAAGGTACAGCATAAATTAATCTGATGTATTTTACGCCAGATTGTTTTATCCTGTACCTTCTGTTATTATATCTGAGTTACATACAAAAAAGCTGGAACCTCCCCGACCAAAGCTTGGTTTCCTGCTTCTTACACCAACATAGGAAAGCCTATGTCTTACTTAACTATGATAAGTCACTTTCTTTCCTTCCTTGGTATCCGGCATTTTGTCGGCAATTTTCTGGCACTTTTTGTAGTATCCAGCGGTTTTCTCGACATATTCTTGTTTCAGCTCTTCTGCAAGATACAGATCGCTCATGCAGTGCATATCAGAAACACCATCACGAATCAGTTTATAGACCTGAGAATGATAAAAGAAATCCAATGCCGCATCCAGGGAAAGTCCCTGCTGTTTAGCAAAACATTCAATAACACGACTATATTTTTTTTGAAGCAAAATTGGGTTCGCTGTCATAGTGTTTCACTCCCTTCAAAACGCACCAGAGATAGTGCTTTTTCTGTACGGAAACATATTTGCAAGTTTGGTTTTTCATACCGCAGTCGATTGATTGCTTCCGTTTTATCAATCAGTCCGTCAAAGAACAGCTCCACGGTATTGAACAC